>JANPGA010000177.1:0-15275 GCA_031423735.1 Bacteroidota bacterium
TAACGGTTACGGATGCGAATTCATGTA
Source organism: Bacteroidota bacterium (assembly GCA_031423735.1). Classification (GTDB taxonomy): domain Bacteria; phylum Bacteroidota; class Bacteroidia; order AKYH767-A; family OLB10; genus JANXSD01. The sequence continues at coordinate 28 of JANPGA010000177.1, forward strand.
CTGCAACTACTTCAGCAATTATTTCTCAATCATCTGCAATTACTTTAAATATAATTCCAGTGAATGGTACATGTAATGCCTCTAATGGATCCGCTTCTGCTTTTGTTAGTGGAGGTGTTCCTAACTATACATATTTATGGAATACTAGTTCAGCTTCTCCTGTAATAAGTGGATTGTCTTCTGGGACTTACACGGTAACAGTTACGGATGCATCTGGATGTACTAAAGTTGCTTCTTCAGCAGTTGGGAATAGTGGAAGTCCAATTATAGCATTAACTTTAAAAACAAATATTTCATGTAAAAATGGAACGAATGGGTCAATTGATATTAGTGTTTCTGGAGGTGTCGCCAATTATACTTATTTGTGGAATAATAATGCAACAACCCAGGATATAACAAATCTATCGGCTGGTGTTTATTCAGTAACTGTTACGGATGTTAATTTGTGTTCATCGTTTCAAACTTTTACAATTACAGAGCCCAATGTATTAGCAATATCAAATTCCATCACCAATGTTTCATGTTTTGGTGGGTCTGATGGAACTATTGATATTACCATAACAGGAGGTACATTGTCTTATAGTTATTTATGGAGTACAGGAGCGATTACACAGGATATTTCTGGAAAAACAATCGGTACTTATACAGTAACTGTTACAGATGCGAATAATTGCACCGTCTCTACTTCTTTTTTAATCACACAACCAACATCGTTGGTTGTTGGTGTTAGTTCAACTCAATCATCCTGCGGAAGTAATAATGGAACTGCAACAGCCATCCCAACTGGAGGAACTAGTCCATACACTTATTTGTGGAATACAAATGCAACAACTGCAAGTATTACTGGTTTGTCACCAGCAACCTATACTGTAACTGTTACTGATTTTAAAGGCTGTACTAACACAAAAAATATTAGTGTAACATCTGCAAATGCTCCTGTTATAACAAATTCAGTAATTACAAATGTTGCTTGTAATTTAGGATCATCCGGTGCAATTAATATTACGGTTTCTGGAGGATCGGGCACCCTTACTTATTTATGGAGTAATGGCTTGCTTACTCAAGATTTAACAAACTTAACTGCTGGAACTTTTACAGTTACAGTTTCTGATGCAAATTCTTGTAGTACTTCTGCAAGTTATATTGTTACACAACCTACCGCAGTAAACGCCACTTCAATAATTACTAATCTTGCCTGCAACGGTATACCAACTGGCGTTATTAATTTAACGCCATCAGGTGGAACTGGCCTTTATACTTACTTGTGGAGTAATACCGCTACTACTCAAGATATTTCAAGTTTGGCTGCCGGTACTTTTACGGTAACTATTACCGATGCAAATTCTTGTACATCTGTGAAAAGTTATAGTGTTACTCAGCCAATTGCATTGTCAATAAGTTCTGTAATTACCAATGTAAGTTGCAATTCCGGAACCAATGGGGCAATAAATATTACAGTAGGTGGTGGTGTTAGTTTATATACTTACCTATGGTCTAATTCACAAATAACAGAAGATCTTTCAGGGATAACTGCAGGCACTTATTCTGTAACGGTAACCGATCAAAATGGTTGTACGCTTAATAATTCATTTGTTGTAACTCAACCTTTAAATTTAACTGTAAGTTTTACTAGCATTAATAGTAGTTGCGGTTTAAATAATGGATCTATAAATGCAAATGGAAATGGGGGTACCCTTCCTTATACTTATTTGTGGAGTACTTCTTCTGTTAACCAACAAATAACATCATTAAGTGCCGCATCTTATACTGTTACCATAACTGACTTTAAAGGATGTACTATTGTTGGAACTAAAGCTATTACTAATTTAACCTCCCCCGTTATTTCTTCTATTCTGGCTTCACCTGTTACTTGCAATGGCGGAGCTAATGGTTCTATAAGTATTCTAGTTACTGGAGGTACTGGAGTGTTAACATATTTATGGAGCAATAATGCAACCACAAAGAACGTATTTGGATTAAGTGCCAATACGTATACCGTTATTGTTACCGATGCTAATAATTGTACTGCAACAGCTTTAGATTCTGTTCTGCAACCCCAAGTTATAAGTATAAGTTTTACTTCAATAAAACCAACGTGTGGAAATGCTAATGGAAGTATTACAGCAATAGCAATTGGAGGAGCACCAGGATTTACTTATGCTTGGTCAACAGGAGCAATTGGAGATAATATTTCAAATAAAGTAGCAGGGAACTATGCAGTAACTGCAACCGATTTAAATGGATGTTCGAAATCAGCTTCTTTTAGTTTAACAAATATTCCTGGACCAACTATAACTGTAACTAGTACTCAAAATGTATCTTGCTTTGCAGGGAATAATGGCGCAATAAACTTATCTATTTCATCAGGTACAGCTCCTTATAGTTTTGTATGGACAACATCTGACACAACAGAAGATCTTTCAAATCTTATTGTAGGTATTTATACTGTTGTTGTTACTGATTTTAATGGTTGTACTGCTACCAAAACTATTAATATTACTCAACCCTTTCCAATAACAGCAACTTACACTGCAACTCAAACCCTTTGTGGGTTATTTTCTGGAACCGCAAAAGTTGTAGTTTCAGGAGGTGCAATACCCTATACTTATTTATGGAATACTAGTGCAACCACATCGTCAATTTCGGGCCTTTCCGCAGGGCAATACATTGTTACTATTACTGATTTTAAAGGATGCACCAAAGTAAAGTCTGGTAATGTTACTCAAGCAAATGGACCTATTATTAATTTGATTAATCAAATTGATGTTTCATGCAATGGTGGGAATAATGGTAGTATTGATATTGATGTTACTGGTGGAATTCAGCCTTACAATTATTTATGGTCAAATTCTTCAATTACTCAAGACATAAACAATCTTACTGCAGGTGATTATACTATTTCGGTTTCAGATAATAATGGTTGTACCGATTCACTTACAATAAATATTGTTGAACCTTTAAAGCTTGCGACTTCTGCTATAATTACAAATGCAAGATGCGGTCAAGCTAATGGTGCAATTTCAAGTAATATATCTGGTGGTACTTCTCCTTATAGCTTTGTGTGGTCAACAGGTGGTTTAACATCTTCAATTACAAATTTATTTACAGGTACCTATACTTTAACCGTTACAGATTTTAATAATTGTGATTCTGTTTTTGTCTTTAATGTAGGATCAATCGCTGGACCTTCGTTAGTTTTAGATTCTATTAAAACACCAAAATGTACAGCAAGTGCAAATGGATCAATTTATATTTCTAAAGTTGGTGGACAGTTTCCGTTTCAATATTTATGGAATGATGGCTCGGTAAGTCAAGATAGAGTTAATGTTTTAGGTGGAATTTATACTGTTACAATTACTGATTTTTTTGGATGTACTGGATCTTTAACAATAAATTTACCTGTACCGACTCCAGTAGTTCCTCAGTTCACTGTTATTAATGCTACTTGTAGTTTAGCAAATGCATCTGTTCAGGTTTTAGGAACTGGGGGAACAAGTCCATATACCTATAAATGGAATACAGGAAGCGTTTCTCCTTCTTTAAATAATATCTTAGCTGGTAGTTACACTGTTTCGGTAACAGATTCATTAGGCTGCAAAAAAGTTGATTCGGTTAGTATTAGTACTAGTAGTTTTCCTATCATACAATTATTAAATACAACCAACCCTTCATGTAATGGCGTCAATAACGGATCAATTACTGTAGGTCTTTCATCAGGAACACCTCCTTATACAAGTCTTGTTTGGTCAAATGGTGATAGTGGATTTACTGCTGATAGTTTAGTTGCAGGAACGTATACAATTACTGTTACTGATAGTGTTGGATGTACTTCTAGTTCAAGTTATTTATTGACTCAGCCTCAAGTTTTATTTGCTGCACTAAGCAGTACTGGATCAAATTGTGGACAACCAAACGGAAGTGTCTCGCTTTCTATTGGAGGAGGTATTTCTCCTTTCAACCTTCTTTGGTCTACTGGTGATGTTACAACACAAGTTTTAAATCTAATACCAGGCACCTATACTGTAACAGTTACTGATTTTAATAATTGTAAAGTTGTAGATTCAATTGATGTTGTTTTATTAGGAGGGCCTGTGCCAACTATTTCAAATCAATTTAATGTTCGATGCAAAGGTGGAAATGATGGATTTGTTAATGTGGCTATAAGTGGAGGTGTTTTTCCTTATACTTATTTATGGTCGAATTCTGCTCAAACAATTGATTTAGCAAATTTATCGGCTGGAGTTTACACACTTACTGCAACGGATAATTTAGGATGCAAAGGAAATTTGACAGTAACAATTACTGAACCCAACGCAATTAATGCAACTGCAATTATTAAGGATGCAACTTGTAGTAACTCCAATGGTTCAATTCATTTAACTACTTCAGGAGGCGTTCCCAATTATTCTTATTTCTGGTCTAACTCGTCGAACACTTCAAGTATTACTGGCTTGGCTGAGTCAACTTATTCTGTAATTATTACTGATAACAATAATTGTACTTACCAACAAAGTTATTTAATCAGTAATATTGATGGACCTAAAATACAATTGTTAAATAAGCAAAATGTTAAATGCTATAACGGTGTTGATGGTGCTCTAAATATTGTAGCAATTCAAGGCACTGCTCCTTATACTTTTAGTTGGAGTAATGGAATATTAACAGCAACAAATTTAAATATCCCAGAAGGTATTTACACAGTAACTGTAACCGACTCTAATAATTGTGTTGCTAATTATACTGATACAATTATTGCCCCTTCTCAAATAAATATTGGTGCAAACATTAGTAATGCTACTTGTAATATTAATACTGGTATAATCGCACTTCAGGTTAGTGGAGGAAATCCAGGTTATACCTATTTATGGTCTACTTCTGCATCCTCATCAACTATTTCTAATTTAGCCGCTGGTAGTTATACAATTACAGTAACTGATATAGAATTATGCATTAAGGATACTGTGTTTTCAATTGTCAATACTGGAAAGCCAACTATAACTTTAAGTAAAATTGATAGCGTTAGTTGTAATGGACTTTCAAATGGTTCAATCAATCTTGATATTTCTGGTGGAGTAATTCCATATTCGTTTACTTGGATTAATACCTCACAAATAACTGAAGATGTAAATAATTTGAGCTCTGGTAACTATTCAGTTATTGTTACTGATGACGTAGGATGCACCTCAACCCAAAGTTTTTTTGTTGGTGAACCTTCTGCAATCAATATAAATTTCCCTCTACTTCAAAATGCTTCTTGTGGAGTAAGTAATGGTGCTGTAGCCGCTTCAATTGGTGGTGGAATTGCTCCATATAATTTGCTTTGGTCCAATGGTTCAATTAATGATTCTTTGTTTAGTGTAGTGGCGGGCAGTTATACATTAACAGTTACAGATAACAAGGGTTGCACAAAACAAAGCATTGCTAATATTAGTAACCTAAGTGGCCCTTCAGTTTCAGTTGTCGACTCTGGATACGTTTCATGCCCTGGCGGCAGTAATGGTTTTATCACTATTTCAGTAAGTGGAGGTACTTTGCCATTAGATTATTCTTGGACTGGAGTTTCTGATAAAACCCCAAGCATTATTAATCTTATAGCTGGAATCTATACGGTAACAGTAAGAGATGCAAGTGGATGTATTGCAGTTCGGTCAATAGAAATTAAACAGCCAAATCCAATTGTTGTTAATTCTGTTTTACCTCAAAAAAATCCTCCATATAATTTAAAATGCAACCAATCATCAGATGGAGAAATATATTTAAGTTTAAATGGAGGAACTGCTCCTTATACATATATCTGGAGTAACGGAGCGATTACACAAAACCTTTTGGGCTTACCAGCAAATACGTATACGGTTGTAATAACTGACATTAATTCTTGTAGTGTTACGGATTCTTTTACATTAACAGAGCCTCCTCAATTGATATCAAATGCAGGGACGGATATAACTGTATGTGGCCAAAATTCTACTAACCTTGCAGCAAATATTCCTTCTTATGGAATTGGTTATTGGATTGCAGTAACTAATTCTGGAATTATTACCTTTTCGGATTCAACTTCTGCTGTTACTAGTGTAACCAATCTTCCGTTAGGAGATAATATTTTTAAATGGACTGTTACTGATGGAAAATGCTTAGTTTTCTCAAAGGTTACTGTAGGAATTACCTCCAAAATCGAAGCTATTCCAGGGATTGATCGAATTATTTGTGGCAATGAAACAAATTTAAATGCCACTCGACCTGAGTTTGGATCTGGATCATGGACTACTTTTTCGCCAGGAGTATTTATTGAGTTTCCTCAACGTGCATTCACCTCAATTACTAATTTAAATTTTGGTAATAATTTATTCCAATGGACTGTCGTAAATGGTGGCTGCCGTGATTCAGCAAAAATTAATATTTTTAGAAGAGACTCTATCGATTGTTTGTCAAAAATTGAATTGCCAAATGCATTCTCTCCCAATGATGATGGCTTTAATGATGTTTTCTTAGTAAAAGGATTGGAAGATTTTCCCGACAATGATTTTGTGGTTTATAATCGATGGGGAAACAATGTGTATGAAGCTCATGGTTATAGAAATAATTGGAAGGGACTTAATGAAAGTGGTTCTCAGTTACCAGATGGAACCTATTTTATTATTTTAAAAGTACGTCAATTAAACCAGATATTTAAAACTTACGTTGATCTACGACGATGAAAAAAAACATATTATTTTCAGTAATTATTTTGATATGCCTTTCTTTAAATGCATGGTCGCAACAAGGTCCTTTGTTAAGTCATTATATGTTTAATGGTTTATTAATTAATCCTGCATATGCCGGAAGCAAAGAGTATGTAAGTAGCACTTTAATGTATCGAAAACAATGGGCCGGATTTGAAGGTGCTCCAGTAACATATTCAGGAACTATTCATGGTTTAATTAAGAAAAAGAATTTGGGGCTTGGCGCAATGATTCAGCAGGATAAAATTGGGGTAACTAAAGAAACTGACTTTTATACAATGCTAGCTTACCATCTTCCACTTGGAGTAGGTAAATTATCAGTAGGAATACAAGCAGGGGTTAGTAATTTTAACTCAGAAGTTGTTAAGCTTACTTATTGGGATCCTAATGATAAAGTTTTTGATTATAATACGTTTAATAGTTTATTGCCAAATGCAGGCTTTGGAATGTATTATTACCAAACAAAATTTTATGCTGGAATCTCAGCGCCATTTTTAATAAGTTATGATAAATCACAAGAAGGTTCATTGAGTTCAAATACACCTATTCATCACCAAGTTAGAAGGTATTTCGCTACTGCAGGAATGGTTTTTGAAACCGAAAATGATATTAAGTTCAAGCCGTCATTTCTTATTAGATATGAAAGTAATGCTCCAGTTCAATATGATATTAATCTAAATGTTTTAATTAATGATATTTTTTGGATTGGAGCTTCTTATAGAGCAAAAGAAGCCGTGGTTGGGATTTTTGAATATCAAATAAATAAAAAGTTACGAATCGGATATTCATATGATTATTCATTAGGCGATTTAAATAAATACAATACAGGATCACACGAAATTATGCTAGGCTATGATTTTGGATTCTCCGTTTTGAAAATGAAATCACCACGCTATTTTTAATTATGAGGAAAAGTAATATCGTTTTATCTTTTTTAGTTTTCATTCTGCTATTCACTAGCTGTGTGTCGATACATCTTCGTTCGGCTAACGAAAATTATCAGCAATACGCTTATGCGACAGCAGCTAAAGATTATGAGTATGTGTTAAGTAAGAAGGCTGATAATCAATCCATGATTAACATCGCTGATTGTTACCAGCAAATTGGAAACGCTGTAAAAACAGAGTTTTGGTATCGTAAAATAGTTAAATTCCCAGATGCTAAACCAGAGTGGAATTTGTTTTTTGCAGAAGCTTTAATGAAAAACGGAAAATATGCTGAAGCGCAAGTTGCATTAACGTCTTATTTGGATTTAAATAAAAGTGATTATAGGGCTCAACGAATGCTAGATGCTTGTCTGAATCCTAGTCAATTTAATTTCGATACCACTCTTTATTCAATCGCCCCACTTAGGATGAATACTCCAGGCGAAAATTATTTCTCACCAACTTTTTATAGATCAGGAATAGTTTTTTTATCTGATAAAAATTATAAAGGAGCAAATCATGCAAAATCTGATTTAACAGGAAAAAGATATCTAGATATGTTTTATGTCAAAAAAACAGATCATGGAAACTGGATTGACCCTGAGCCAATACGAGGAAATGTAAATGGCAAATTTAATGAAGGACCTTTAGTGTTTTCTCGTGACAATAACACCATGTACTTTACTCGAAATAATTATATGAGTAATGCTGTTGAAAAAAATAAACGTAATGTTAATGTTTTGAAAATTTATAAGGCCGAAATGATGGAAGGACTTTGGAGGATAAAGGGCGAGATGTTTTTTAATAGTGGCGATTTTTCAGTTGGTCATCCTGCCTTAAGTCAAGATAGTCAAACTATGTTTTTTACTTCTGACATGCCTTGGGGTTATGGCAAAACCGATATTTATATGGTTAAATCGCTCGGTGAAAATAATTGGAGCCAACCGATTAATCTAGGAGCAAATGTGAATACAGAAGGAAATGAGATGTTCCCATTTCTACAAAATGACTCTACATTATTTTTTGCTTCAGATGGATTAAAAGGATTGGGAGGTCTCGATATTTTTATTTCTAGAAAAACAAATGATCAATGGGGACCACCAGTTAATTTAGGACGACCAATAAATTCTTCAATGGATGACTTTAGCTATATTATCGATTCATCTAATGTAAATGGTTATTTCTCTTCCAATAGAGAAAGTGTTGAAGATAAAATTTTTAGTTTCGAAAAAAATGCTCCCAAATTGCAAATTGAATTAACTGTTACTGACGCCGCCTCAAATTTGCCAATTGAAAAAGCTAGAATTACTGTTGAGCAAAATGGGAAAAGAGATACAGTAATTGCCACCAATGCAAAAGGGAAAATTCGTTTCAAATCAAATTCTAATGTAAGTTATACTTTTAAATGTGATCATCAGGAGTATTTTTTAGCGAATGCTGCAACTTCAACAAATGATAAACAATTTTCGGAATTAATAAATTTGGATGTTAAGTTGAAAAAGGTAAAATTAAATTCTCCTTTTATTTGGGATGGAATCGTTTTTAATAGAAAAGATTGGCAACTTAAACTAACCTCAAGTAAAGCATTGTCAGAGTTGGTTCTTCTCTTAAGTGAAAATCCACGATTGCAAGTGGAGATCGCTTCTTATACAGATTCGAAAGGAAAAGATATAGATAATTTAAACTTGACGCAACGCCGTGCCGAGTTGGTGGTTCAATATCTCACTTCGCAAGGTATAAAAGCCGACCGTCTTACTGCTAAAGGATATGGTGAAACAAAATTGCTAAATAAATGTGTAAATGGTATTTTGTGTATTGAAGAAGAGCATGATACCAATAATCGAATTGAAATCATAATTTCAAGTATTTCTAAAGACACAGCTTTCAAATGATTTCAGTTTCCGTTCCTTTGGCTGAACGGATGCGGCCTCAAAGCATCGATGAAATCATTGGTCAACAACATTTGGTTGGGCCAAATGGAATATTACGACAGCTTTTAAATTCAGGCAATATTCCTTCTGTAATTTTTTGGGGTCCGCCAGGAATAGGCAAAACAACTTTAGCTTTTATACTGGCAAAACATGTTGGTCTTCCAATGTTTTCTCTAAGTGCAATTAGCGCTGGTGTTAAGGAAATCAGAGAAGTGATTGGGAATGCTAAAGAGATTGGAAAAGTTATTTTATTTATTGATGAAATTCATCGATTTAATAAGTCCCAACAAGATTCATTACTTGCTGCTGTTGAACAAGGCATTGTAGTTTTAATTGGAGCAACAACTGAAAATCCATCCTTTGAAGTCATTCGACCATTGTTGTCTCGTTCACAGGTTTATGTTTTAGAACCACTTTTAGAATCAGAAATGCTCTCTCTACTCAAAAGAGCAATTAGTGAAGATGAATATTTAAATAAACGAAACGTTGAGTTAAAAGAAACGAGTGCACTTTATAATTTATCTGGTGGTGATGCACGTAAACTACTTAATCTTTTAGAACTAGTTGTTCAAAGTATTTCTGAAGAAACTGCTATTATAACGGATAAGGCTGTTACGCGAGTTGCTCAACAAAAAATTGCAACCTATGATAAAGGTGGAGAGCAACATTATGATGTTATTTCGGCCTTCATTAAGTCGATTAGAGGAAGTGATCCAAATGCAGCCTTATATTGGCTTGCACGTATGGTAGAAGGCGGCGAAGAGCCTAAATTCATTGCTCGAAGAATGTTGATTTTAGCATCGGAGGATATTGGAAATGCAAATCCTAACGCTTTATTACTTGCCACCGCATGTTTTCAGGCTGTTGAAATGATCGGATATCCGGAATGTACTTTAAATCTTGCTCAAACAGCAACGTATCTTGCTACTTCTGTTAAAAGCAATGCAAGTTATTTAGGAATTAAAGCTGCAATTAAGTCAGTTCGTGAACATGGTGATCAACCAGTGCCTTTGCATCTGCGAAATGCACCTACTACTTTAATGAAAAATCTTGATTATGGAAAAGGATATCAATACGCACACGAACATGAAAATAATTTTATCGATATTGAATTTTTACCCGAAAAAATATCTGGCACTAAATTTTTTGAACCTGGAAATAATCAGCGGGAAAATGAAATAAGACAATTCCTTAAATTTAGATGGAAAGATAAGTATAAGTATTAAGTTAAAAGTTGAATCTACTTCATTGCAATTATTGAACATAACATTAAAATGAAATTACTTAAAGATATTTCAATTAAGGAGTACAACACATTTGGTTTGGATGTTAAGGCAAATCTTTTTTCCTCCATTAGGGAATTAAGCGATATTGAATTGGTGCTTAAAAGTAATATTGTTCAAGGAAAAAAATTTATGATTTTGGGAGGAGGAAGTAATGTATTATTTGCTCAAAATTTTAATGGATTAATTTTGCACAATGAATTAAAAGGGATTGAAGTTGTAAAAGAAAATAAAAGTGATGTTTGGGTTAAAGCTGCTTCAGGTGAAATTTGGCACGACTTAGTCTTATATGTTATTGAAAAGGGTTGGGGTGGTTTTGAGAATTTAAGTTTAATACCTGGCAGTGTAGGTGCTGGACCAATGCAAAATATCGGAGCTTATGGTGTCGAGTTGAAGGATGTCTTTTTTGAATTAGAAGCAATTGATCTAATTTCATTTGAAATGCGCAGATTTAATAAGGAAGATTGTAAGTTTGGCTACCGTGAAAGTGTTTTCAAAAACGAATTGAAGGATAAATATTTTATTACTTCGGTTACATTTCAATTGTCAAAGAATCCTAAATTAAATACTACTTATGGTGCGATATCAATTGAATTAGCAAATATGGGTATAGAGAATCCAACCGTTAAAGATGTAAGTAATGCAGTGATTAATATTAGAAAAAGTAAACTGCCCGATCCGAAAATTCTGGGAAATTCGGGAAGTTTTTTTAAAAATCCTGAGATAGTAAATTCCGAATTTGATTTACTAAAAGTAAAATTTCCATCCATTGTAGGATATTCACTTTCGAATGGAAAAACTAAATTAGCTGCAGGTTGGTTGATTGAGCAATGCGGTTGGAAGGGTAAGCAAATTGGAAATACGGGCTCTCATAAAAATCAAGCATTAGTATTAGTAAATTATGGAGGTGCGACTGGAAATGAAATCTATCAACTTGCATTGGACATTAAGAAATCAGTATTAGATAAATTTAATGTAGTTATTGAGATGGAGGTAAATATTATTCTCTAATAAAATAATTAAATACGATTTAGATTTTATAAAGTCTAAATCGTATTTCTCCCAAAAGTTTTATAGCTTTTCTTGCTCAATCTAAAATTTTAAGTCGTTTTTTCACTGCATTATAATCTTTCCAATTTAAATCCGAATTCGCTAGCTTAACAGCACCTGCAACAGCTACTATTTTAAAATCATAATTTGAATTTGAAGTATTTGGAGTTTGCAAGTTTGTTAATTGAATATCGATTTCTACTTGCCCAACAGTAACATAATTATAAATTAATACATCATTTGTACCATTGGGAGCAGTTATAGGAAGCGGTGAGTAAAAGCCATTTTGATTTAAATATACTAGCACCATTCCATAATCTACAAAGTCAGAAGTTAGGTCCGGTATTGAAAAAGTAACATATTTGGAGTGGTCCGTGTTGCCTGGGATTCCATAGGTTAACCAATCGGAACTTAATGTTGTAACAAACCAATTTTTAACGTTTGCATTTCCCTGTGGACCAACTGCTCCTCTAGGCCCTTGAGCACCGGGATCGCCATCACGGGCACAAGAAGAAAATGTTAAAGATCCAATAGTAAGAATGATGATTAGGAGATTTTTCATAAGATTTTTTATATTAAGTTTTTGGGTTTTGCAATTATCGAACCAATTATATTTTATTTTTAATATAGCTGCTTTTGTACCAAAATTGATCGGTACTATTTTGAATAATTTATTGAATCCATTTTAATTTATTTTGTCTTTTAAAGTGATCTGTCAAATTATTTAATTAATTTTATTCTTCGTATATTCAATTCTAATAAAATCAACTTTAAGAATTATATTATGGTAAAATATTGCCTACTAATAATTGTTTTATTACTTAATATAAAGCAAGCCAATTCTCAATTTCCTCAAAGTAATTGTGCTGCTAACCAATGGACAAAGGATTACATGAATTCGGCAGATTATATTCGTGAAAAGAGGTCATTAAGGGAATTATTAAGAAGTTTACCAAACATAAATTCAATTGCCCCAGGCGATTCTATTCCAGTCGTAGTTCATGTGGTTTGGTCAACGGCAGCAATGAATATTCCTGATTCTGCAATTTATCGTCAGATTCAAATCTTAAACGAAGATTTTGCTCGACTAAATAGTGATACGATAAATACACCTTTACCTTTTAAAGCCTTAGCAGGTGCAACTCCATTTCGTTTCGTATTAGCTCGTCGTGACCCTAATGGTGCTTTTACTACTGGTATTATTCGTCGCCAAACAACCCATACCGCATTCACAGGTTTTTATGATTTATCTAAAACAGCTAATGGTGGTGATGATGCATGGAATGGTAGTTATCTGAATATTTATTCTTGCGAATTGGCTTCTCCAGCTGCCGGGGTTGCAATGCTCAATTTTAGCCGCGTAGCAATTGGTTATGCTTATTGGGGTTATAGTGGTGCAAATAAAAATAAAGTTGGAACTCATGAAGTTGGCCACTGTTTTGGACTGCAACATATTTGGGGTTCTGAAACACAAGCACCTTATAGTTGTTCTAGTGATGATGGCATCTTAGATACACCTGCACAATATCAACCTAGTTTTGGTTGTCCAACTTTTCCATTATTAGATCAATGTACCACTAGTGGAAATGGAATAATGTTTTGTAATTACATGGATTATTCTTCTGGAACTTGCCAGAATATGTTTTCGAATGGACAGATATCAGCAATGATAAACAATGTAAATACAAATCAATCCGCTCTGCTTACTTCCAATGGAGATGTACCAGTTAAACAAGTTGATGCTGGGTGTAGTAGGATAATATCGCCAACGGGTAATGCGTGTAATACTTACAAAGCAAAAATAGTTTTAAGAAATTGGGGTATTGACACTTTAAAATCTGTTAACATCAATTATATAGTTGATACAAATTCACCATTAACAGTTAGTTGGACTGGAAGTTTAAGTAATTATCAAACGGACACCATTATACTCCCAAATGTTATATGCACTGCTTCTGTATTACAACGATTAAAAGTATATACATCCTTACCTAATACAGTAATTGATCAAGATGCTACCAATGATACATCACGTATAGTATTTGTAGCTCAACCGGTGGTAAATGTTCCAATGTTTGAAGGGTTCGAAGGTTCTTCTTTTCCATTAAATGTTGGTGCCTACAATCCTGATGCTGATAATGGATTTATGCGAAGTTTAACAGTTGCACATTCAGGAACTGCATCATGTGTTATTGATAACGGGTACAATATTTCAAACTATAATCATTATGATGAAATAAATATTAAAGTAAATCTCTTTAATACTTCAAATCCATATCTGTCTTTTTATGTTGCTAATACATCATCAGCTCCATTAGGAAGTTCAGATACACTTGAGTTATATAGTTCAATTGATTGTGGATTAACTTACAATCGTATCTATAGAAAATTTGATACGCTTTTGTATACTGCACCAGTAATTCCCTTTGGATCTACTTTTATTCCATTGGCCAATCAATGGAGAAAGGACTCGGTAGAGTTGTCCAGCTATTCTTCTGTTTCCAGCGAAGTATTACTTACATTTAGAAATATTAGTGCTTATGGATTGGAATTATATCTTGATGATATACGTATCAACAATACGATTACTGGAATAAACGAATTAAATTTAAATGAAAATATTTTGTTATACCCCAATCCCAATAATGGAACTTTCCATCTTGAAATGAAGGATCAGTTTAATTCCATAATTATTACTGATATGTTGGGTAAAGTAATGTATTCTAAACTAACAATTCAAAATAATATCTTAGAATTAAATTTAACATTAATGAGGGGGAATTATATTATCTCATTAAAAAATAACAAAGGAACTATTCATAAAAAATTTTTGGTGGATTGATGTTTATTGTTTGTTAAGTATAAAAAATTTATCAAAGGCTATTTCAAACGATTAATTATAAAACTACTTTCTTGTTTAACAAATCCAACTTTAGGATAGTATTCCATTGCCGTTGGTACTGATAGTAATAGCAACATACATTCATCTCCGATTTTTTCTTTCGTTAATGCAATAAGTTTTTTGCCAATACCATGTTTTTTATAATCTGATCTTATTGCTAAATCTGCTAGATAACAACTCCAACACCAATCTGTAATATTTCGAGCTATACCAACTAAAATATCACCATCCCAAGCAGAAACAATTAAATTTGAATTGTCGTACATTTTTTTTATTCTTTCTAGGTCATGTGTTGGCCTTGGCAAACCCGAATCATTATATAATTCAATAATTTGATCAGGTGTTGGGTTTTTGTCTGTATGAAAGGTGATTTTCATTTTCATTTTGAATTATGTACAATAGCTTTACGAAAGGTCGCTTTTGGTATCAAATATTTA
>JANPGA010000178.1:0-12335 GCA_031423735.1 Bacteroidota bacterium
ACAGTAATGTTTACTGATTTTAAAAATTTTACTCAAGCAAGTGAAAAACTTACTCCAGAAGAATTAGTAAGTGAAATTAATTATTGTTATAGTGCTTTCGATGAAATTATTACCAAGTACGGAATCGAAAAAATAAAAACTATTGGGGATAGTTATATGTGCGCAGGAGGGTTGCCTGTTACAAATGATACTCATCCACAAGATGTAATAAAAGCAGGAATTGAAATGCAGGCTTTTATAGAAAAAACAAAAGAGGATCGAATAGCCCTTGGTCATCCGTTTTTCGAATTGCGATTAGGAGTACATACGGGTCCTGTTGTTGCTGGTATTGTAGGAATAAAAAAATTCGCATATGATATTTGGGGCGATACCGTAAATACTGCCTCTCGTATGGAAAGTAGCGGTCATGTAGGGAAGGTTAATATTTCAGAAACTACTTTTGAATTGGTAAAGGATAAATTTGTTTGCACTGCTCGAGGAAAAATTGATGCAAAAAACAAAGGAAAAATCGAAATGTATTTTGTTGAATCCGTTATTTAATAGTAGATAAAAGTCAAAATTGTTTATTGAAAATCGAGTTCAATTTTAGTTCTGTCAATTATTTTATTTTTTTCATTAATTTTTTACTTAGAATTCTCATGGATCAATTTTTCAAAGCGAATTTTATCTAATATTTTTAGGATTATTTTAAGTTTTTTCTTCATTTATATGATAAATTCAGGTAATTTCTGACAACAAAACGCCCATTGTTAAACGACAATATTTATTATTATATAAATGTCGGTGGAATGTAAATTTTCTTTAAATTTCGTTCCCTAATATATATACATTATTTAGAACTTTTATCCAATGAAAAACAACACTACCTACTTAACAAAAAACAACGTTTTAGCTACTAATTTAAAAAGCAATTTTGGTTCTTTATTCTTAATTGCTTTAATCTTAATTATTCTGTCTTTCCCAAAAATTGGATTTGGTCAAGCAACTCCAATTGGGAATTATGTTCTCTATGGTGGTTTTGGCACATCCAATGGCTTAGTACAAATGGGCTCCTCAGCCTCTATTCAAGGCGGGACTATTGGTAGTAACAAATTAGTAAAAACTACAGGCTCAGCAAATATTACTGGCGAAGTAAATTCAGGAGGTACCATGGTTTTGGGCAATTCGAATACGGTTGCAGGAAAAATTTCTTCAGCAAATAGTTTTTCTGCAACAGGAACTATTGTTTCGATAGGCTCTAGTGCTAACTTAGGTGGCAATATTGATGTTAAGGGTAATGTAGTTGTTGGAGGTGGAGTTGTTTCCGGGAAAGTAACTCATCCTACAGGAACAACCTACACTGGCCCCGTACCAGCTGGTGGAAATGTTACTGGCACACCAGTTTTGCCTATTTTGCCTGTGACTCCTCCTATAACTGTATTCGCACCTTTTCCTCAATTGGCAGATATTAATTCAACAAAAACAATTTTACCAGGATTATATGACGACATTAAGTTGCCAGGCAATAAAACATTAACCTTCGGTGGAACTGGAGTTTATGTTTTTGATCTCATCGATAACAAAAGCACAAACAATTTCGTGTTTGATTTTAAAAACAGTACGACAGGAACTTTTCAATTATATATCCATAATAATGTGAATCTTGATAAGATTAATGTTAGTATGATTAATGGTGGAAGTGCTTCAAGAATTTTTACTGAAGTACATGGAGCAGGTTCGGCTGGATATTGTTTTGCAATCGCAAATGGCTCTTCTTCCAATGCAAGCAGTAAATGGCTAGGGACTGTTTGGGCTCCTTATTCAGGTATTAATATTGGTTCTGGTTCTGGAAATTGTAATATTACTGGAGCATTATGGAGTGGAACTCAAATAAATATTCAATGTGGAGTAACTATCGTTTATGCGCCTTATAGTGTTTGTTCAACTCCAAATGTAAATGCTGGAGCAGATAAAATCATTACATGTACTTCAACAACGGTTCAACTTTTAGGTAGTTCATCCACTTCAGGAGTTATATATAGTTGGTCAACAATTAATGGTGGAACTATAAGTTCAACTACGAACACCTCTGCAATTACTGCAACAACGGCTGGTGGATATATTTTAACAGTAACTACTGCAACAGGTGGATGTTCATCAAAGGATACAGCTTTTGTAACAGTAAATAATGCATCTCCTAATGTAAATGCAGGAGCTGATAAACTCGTTAGTTGTGCAAGTTTAACTCCATCATTAATCGGTTCTTCTACAACTTCTGGTGTAAATTTTTTATGGACTCCAAGCAATGGCGGGAATATTGTTTCAGGTGCAAATACAAATTCAATTGTTGTAAATGCTGTTGGTACTTATACATTAACAGTTACTGATCCAACTAATGGTTGTTCATTAACAGATTTTGCATTAGTAACTCAAGGACCTTGTATTTTCCCTTACTATCCACCTCCAGTTGATGGGAAAACGAATTCTATTATTGGTTCTGAACTAACATCTTTATTTTTTAATTTCAATCCTGCAATCAGCGATACTTTAGATAACATCTATCAACTTAGTAGCGATAGTGTTTTAATCGAAGTAATTGCACGATCAGGACAATATGCTACGCTATTAGCTTTATTGCAAACCTCCCCTTATGGAATTACTAATTTAATTGATAACGGCCCAAATACATTATTTATATCAGGTTTATATCCTGTTGCCAATCTAAAGAAATTAGATTTATTGCCAACTTTAATTGATTATGTGCGCCCTCTTTTCCCTCCTGTTTCAAATAGTGGAGTAGCTCTTTCAGGTGGTGATGTTGCTTTGCATGGAGATATCGCACGTACTGGTTATGACGTGCAAGGTAGAGGAGTAAAAATTGGAGTATTGTCTGATAGCTATAATACAATTTTAGGTGATCCAGCATCAACAGATGTTCTTAATGATGACCTTCCAGGAATTGGCAACTCAATCAATCCCGATCCAGTAAATGTAATTAAAGAATTTCCATTCGGACGTCGTAGTGATGAAGGCCGTGCTATGTTACAAATCCTTCATGATGTTGCGCCTAAAGCAAAGTTATCTTTCAGAACTGGCTTTATTAGTGCTGGTGATTTTGCACAAGGAATACTTCAATTACAACAAGATGCTTGTGATATCATTGTTGATGATGTAACCTTTATTACAGAACCATTTTTTCAAGATGGAATAGTTGCTCAGGTGGTTAACCAAGTAGCAAGTCAAGGGGTTACTTATTTCTCAGCTGCAGGTAATTATGGAAATAAATCTTATGCCGGAGTATTTAATCCAACAACACCTCCAAGTGGGTTGGCAGCAGGAAGCGTACATAACTTTAATGGCGCCGGCGATATTTACCAAAGCCTGTCTCTTGCTCCAGGAAATTACACTATTGTTTTGCAATGGCAAGATTCTATTTATTCAAACGGACAAATTCAAACAGGAACAAATAATGATTTAGATATTTACCTTACTGCCGATAATGGTATTACATTATTTGGTTTTAATAGAAATAATATTGGTGGTGATCCTCTTGAAGTTTTACCATTTACAGTTGGTGGTTCTGTTGCACAAAATGCAAGTTTATTAATTGCACGTGCAGCTGGAACGAGTAATGTAAATTTTAAATATATAATTTTCCGTGGAGAAGGCGTTATTGCTGAATATCCTGCTGGAACTTCAACAATTGTAGGACAAGCAAATGCGGCAGGAGCCATCGCAGTAGGGGCAGCTCGATATACAAAAACCCCTGCTTTTGGTATAAATCCTCCAGTAATTGAAACTTTTTCTTCTTTAGGTGGAACCCCTATTGATGGAGTTGTTAGAAATAAGCCAGATATCATTGCTCCTGATGGTGTTAATACTACAGTTCCTTTTGGAAGCTTAAATGTGGAAGGTGATGCTTTCCCAAATTTCTTTGGAACATCTTGTGCAGCTCCTCATGCAGCTGGAATTGCAGCATTGTTAGTGGAGGGAAGAAAAAAATTCTATAATCAAGTATTAACTCCTCTACAAATAAAATCCGTAATGCAAACAGCAGCGGTAGATATGGGTGCTCAAGGTTTTGATTTTGAAACGGGTTATGGATTGGCAGATGCAGATGCCTCACTAAGAACTTTTGCAGCACCGACACCAGATCTAGTTAGTATAGGCTTGCCAACAGCTTCCACCATTCCTGGTCAAGTAACCTTTATTGTTACAATTAATGGAAATTATCTCACTTCGCAATCACAAATTATTTTCCGAGGTGTTCCTTTAACAACTACTATTCTAAGTTCAAATCAACTATCTGCAACTGTACCAACTTTCTTTGGTAATCCTGCTATTCAAATATTTAATCCATCAATAACTCCTAATGGTACTGATGGTGGATATTCTGATTCTTTGTTTTTCTTCTCTCCAATAAAGAAAAATGTTGTTATTACTGCTGATAATAAAACAAAGAAGTTTGGTGAGAAGTTGCCAGTATTTTCTGCTACTGTTACGGTAGATGGGCAATCATTAACTGATGCTGGTTTAACCTTAACCGACTTAGGACTTGATAATATTCTTTATACCACTTCAGCTACAAGTACAAGTAATGTTGGTATTTATTTTATCAAGCCTGAGGTTACCACTTTCGATATTGGTTTATTGGAATTATATAATTATTCATTTAACAATGGGCAACTAAAGATTGAACAAATGCCTATAACTATTATGGCGCATGATACAACTCTTGTTTATGGTGATGAAATAAATGGATTAGCATTAGGATTTACTTATGATTATGATAATTCAGAAATTATTCCAAACGAGCAATCGGCATTCTTAAATGGTGTACAAAATATTCACACTTCTGATATGTCGGATGCTGTTGTATTTGTGGATGATAAAATTGAAATTAATCAACGTGTTATTGCAAGTATAGATTTGCAACAGTTAAGTTTCCTTGTAAGTCAACGAGCTATTGCAAGCCAAAGAGTGATCGCAAGTCAAAGAGTAATTGCTAGTAACGTTGTATTTGATACAACTCGATTAATTGATTTGTCACCAGAAGCAATTTTTAATTATCAAGTTGATTCTGCAAATGTGAGCTTGGTAAGTTCAATTCCAATTGCAAATCAACGTGTAATTGCAAGTCAGCGTGTAATTGCAAGTGGTACTGCTGTAGTAAACCAACGAGTAATTGCAAGTGGTTCACCAATAGTAAATAGCACAGCTGGTTCAAGTACAGAAGCTGATGTTGCAGTTGTTCTGGATGAAGATGATGTTAATGCTCCTGCTGGAGATACATTATACGATTTTAAATCAATAAATTTAATTACAGGATATAAAGTTGGATCACATTTTATTGTTCCAGGTGCTTTCTTGTCAAATAATTTTGATGTAAAATATAGTTTAGGAACTCTTACAATTCTTCCTGCTGAATTAACTGTAAAAGCTGATAATAAAAATCCAGCTTGTAATAGCTTGCCTGCATTT
Source organism: Bacteroidota bacterium (assembly GCA_031423735.1). GTDB lineage: Bacteria > Bacteroidota > Bacteroidia > AKYH767-A > OLB10 > JANXSD01. The sequence continues at coordinate 5,461 of JANPGA010000178.1, forward strand.
ACTTCAACTATTAATGGATTCCGCTACGACGATGATGCAACTAAAGTAATTTCATCGGGTCCAAGTTATGTTATCAAAAACTCTCAAAATCAAATAGTGAATGGAATTCCTTCTGGTGGAACTTATCAAATTATTCCGTCGTCCTTACAACTAATTCCTCCTGCTGATTATACAGTAAATTATGTAAACGGTACTTTAATTGAGCCAAATTTATTGTCATTAAATGTAACTGAAACCCAACCATTATGTAATAATCAAAAAGGTTCTGTTGCTTTACAAGGAGTAGGAGGAACTCCACCTTATCAATACAGTGGTGCTGCTACCTCTAATTTATTAGGTGGTGTATATAATTATACTGTTACTGATGCAAATGGATGTACTGCATCTGCAATCGCTTCTATACAAATTCCTTCGGCAGTTTCAGGCATTACATCAACTACTTCTTCGGGTTGTATAGCATCAGGTAGCGCAACTGTAATCCCATCAGGAGGTCTGCCAGGATATACTTATTTATGGTCGCCAGGCTCTGGAACGTCAGCCACAATTTCTGGAATCGCATCAGGAAATTATACAGTAGTAATTACTGATAAAAATGGATGTACTGGTTCTGCTAATGCATCGGTTGGCCAATCAGGTTCTGCACCAGCGCGTCCAGTATTCAATGGTGACAGTAATGATAATTTTGTTATTGGAGTTTGCGGAGGAAGTTCAAAAGAATATGAAATAAATTATATCGCTTCAGCAACTTCTTATACATGGTCTGCTCCAACAGGTTCTGTTATATCAGACGGACTAGGTCATTCTGGAAATCCTTTAACATTAACAGGTCCAAATTCTGGTGGTGAATATGAAGTAACAATATTATTTCCATCAACATTTGTTTCTGGTAATGTGTCAGTTTATGCTTCTAATGCTTGTGGAAATAGTCAAACTGCTACATTAGCTGTTCAATCAAAATTAAATGCTCCTGGAGTAATTTCTGGTTCTACAACAAATGTTTGTAAAAAGACGGCAGTAACTTATTCGATAGTTGCCGTTGCTGGTGCAAGTTCTTATACTTGGACTGTTCCTTCAGGTGCTTCTATTACAAATAATTATGGTACTTCTATAAAAGTTTGCTTCGGAAGTACTTTCGTTGGCTCAGGAAGTGTAACAGTAAAAGCTAATAATTGTTGCGGATCAAGTGCTGCAAGTTCATTAACTGTAATTGCAGCTACGTCTCAACCAGGAATAATTTCTGGTTCTTCAACGGTATGTAAAAGTCAAACTGCAGTTTCATATTCAATTGTCGCTGTAACTGGAGCAACTAGTTATACATGGGCAATTACTGGAGGTGCAACTTTTGTTGGTTCAACAACAGGATCATCCGTGGTTGTTAAGTTTACTACATCAGGAGCTTCGGCTGTATTAAGTGTAAAAGCAAATAATGCATGTAGTTCAAGTACTCCAAGTACACTTACAATTTCAGTTACTCAAAATTGTAGGATAAAACAAAGTGAAGCAGTTGTAGATAATAATTCTGCAGGACTTATTGAATTTAATGCATATCCAAATCCAACTTCAGGAAAAATCATTGTTATGTTTAATGGAGTTTCAAATGAAAAGTATAGCCTTAAGGTTATTAACTTGCTTGGAAATGTTTTAATGATTGAAACATCAAATTCTATTGAAGGAAATAATGAAAGAACACTCGACTTATCCGAATTAACAAAAGGTATATATTTCTTAATGTTAGAAAAGGATGGTCAAGAAAAACAATCATTACGTATTTCGGTACAATAAACAATAAGTTGTTAATTAGAAATAGCCCTGAAGTCAGACAACGTCTGTACTTCAGGGCTATTTTCATGAATTATATCAAAGTTTAATAATTTTGCTTTTTCAGTTAGAACGGTTTTTATTTCAAACATTGATCAAATAATCAGATTTAAAGCCAAATTTTTGAGAATTTTATCCCTTTAAATCCGATTTAACCTCCCGACTAGAAAATATTTGTATTTTTAGCAGGCTATTGCGCCACCCCTATGTTGAAAAAGCAAATTGTATTTTTTGTCTTCACTTTACTTTTATTTGCTGAATTTTGTTCGGCTCAGGATAATAAGGTCGATAGTTTAAAGAAAGTTTTACAAACTTCTCAGCAAGATACCACTAAGGTAAATACCCTTATCTTATTAAGCAGAGCATATTTAGGTAGTTCACCTGATGAAGCTATTAGATATAGCAATGAAGCGAAAGTACTAGCAGAGAAAATTGGATTTCAAAAAGGATTAGGATTTGCATTAAAATATATTGGATTAGTTTATTATCGTCAAGGGAAATATTTAGAAGCACTTGATTATTGGAATCAATCTTTACGCGTTTTTGAAGCATCTGATTTTAAGGCAGGTCAAGCAAATATTTTACAGAACTTGGGTACAATTTATTTTGATCAAGCTGATGATGAAAAGGCACTAAGTTATTTTTTAAGAGCATTAAAGGTAGCAGAAGATATTCAAGATACAACACGAATAGCAGAAGCACTTGGAAATATTGGTGCTATTTATGGAAAAAAACCTGCTACCTATGATAAAGCACTCGACTATGATTTAAGAGCCCTGAAGTTTAATGAACAAATGGGTAACATTGATGCTATTGGAACGATAACTTCTAATCTGGGCGAAATTTATTTGTTAGAAAATGATGACTCCACAGCTTTGATTTATTTTGAAAGGTCTTTAAAAGCGTATGAAGGTTCAGCAAATATTCCTTATTCTTTAAATAACATTGGAAGGGTTTTTAAAAAGCGAGGTGATTATGAAAAAGCAGTATTATATCACTCTGATGCATTTAATATTTCAAAAAAATTAGATTCTAAATTAGATATGGCTCAGTCTTTATTAAGATTGGGGGATGTTTATCAAGAAAAAGGAGATGCCAAATTAGCAATTATTACCTATGAAAAGGCCAAGGATTTCGCAAAAGAAATAAATGCAAGTGTTGAGTTAAAAGATATTTATGAAGGATTAGCAATTTCATATTCTGACATTTCGGATTTCACAAAAGCATTTAAATATCAAAATTTATTAATTGGCATAAAGGATACTTTGTATAATATTGAAACAGATAAAAAACTCGGAAGTATTTCTTTTAACTTTGAAATTGAAAAAAAACAAGGTCAAATAAATTTACTTACTAAGGATAAAAAACTTCAGGAACTTGATTTGCAAAAACAAAAAATTGCAAAAAATGCTTTTTTAACGGGGTTAATATTAATTTTAATTATTGCATTTATCATCTTCCGAAATTATCGTGCAAAAGTTAAAATCAATAAAGTTCTTGATACACAGAAGGCAGAAATTGAAACTTTGCTACTCAATATTCTCCCTGAAGAAGTAGCCCAAGAATTAAAAACAGATGGTCATGCAAAACCGCGTTATTATGAAAATGTGTCTGTTTTATTTACTGATTTTAAAGGATTCACAACCATTGCTGAAGGCCTTACTCCAAATGAATTAGTAGAAGAGTTAAATGATTTCTTTGTTGCTTTTGATGATATTATTGAAAAAAATAATCTAGAAAAAATTAAAACAATTGGAGATGCCTACATGTGTGCCGGTGGGATTCCAACCGAAAATTTAACGCATCCTTTCGATATTATTAATGCAGGAATAGAAATTCAACATTATATTCACGCCAAAAATGAAAAAAGGAAACTTAACGGAATGTTACCTTGGCATTTAAGAGTGGGAATTCATACAGGGCCTGTAGTTGCAGGAGTGGTAGGGAAGAAGAAGTATGCTTACGACATTTGGGGAGATACAGTAAACGTAGCTTCTCGAATGGAATCAAGTGGTGAAGTTGGGAAAGTTAATATTTCAGGAACAACCTTTGAGTTGATTAAAGATCGATTTAAGTGTGTTCATAGAGGTAAGATCCAAGCAAAAAACAAAGGCGAAATAGATATGTATTTTGTACATCATAGCCTTTCATAAATCAGTAAATTAAATTTCTTTGATTCAATTATAGAAAGATTGTTCAAAGTTTTATGTTCTAATTAAAGCATAAGTAATGCGAGTTTCTATTTAGAGATTGTTAAAGAAAAAGTTACATAGGGCGATAGAAATAAATTCGATACGTGGTTTGGCTAAAATTATTTAATGTTCGTAAAGAAGAATCTGGAATAGTTTCTAATTTCTTCTTCCATCATTTTTTTCTTGGATTGGGTTTGGCATTGTTGCTTCTCGTTTCTGAAACGTTGTTTATTTCATTATTCCCAGTTAGTTATTTTCCTATGGTGTTTATATGTTCATCAATTGCAATGATGTTAACAGGACGTATTTATTCCTATTTTGAACATAAGTTGCCATTTAAAAAACTACTCCCGATTGTTTTGCTTGTAATTATAGCAATGACATTAATAATTTGGATATTGTTTTTTGTGAAAAGCATTATAATATTACCGATAATATTATTTATTGTTTTCAGAATTATTTATCTCTTAAGCAATTTAGAATTTTGGGGTTTGTCGTCAATCGTATTTGATGTAAGACAAGGTAAACGACTTTTTGGATTAATAAGTTCTGGTGACATGCCTGCAAAATTACTTGGGTACTTATCAGTTTATTTATTTGTTCCTATTTTTGGATTACCTAATTTGCTTTTAATTGCTGTTGGAGCATTTATTATTTCACGATATTTTCTTTCTAAAATATTTCTTCACCCCGAATATTCTCAGCAACACGCTGTTCATACAAAGAAGCACTTTTCCGATAAGGCAATTCTAACTTCTTTTTTTGGTAATAATTTTATTTTTTCGTTGGCGATTCTTGGATTTTTAACTGCATGTGCAATTTCAGTCATTGAATATTCTTTCTTATCAAAAGTAAAAACCGAATACCATTCTCAAGAAGATCTTGCTGCCTTTTTAAGTATTTTTTTAATAATTGGTTATTCAATAACACTAATAATTAAACTACTATTTTCAGGTAGAATTTCTTCACATGTTGGAATTAAGCATTCATTAATGATTTTGCCTTTAATTGTAATTGGAATTTCTTTAGCATTTTATTTTCTTGAATTTAGAGATTATTCCCTTCATGATAGTTTAATGTTTATATGCATTTTGTTTATCTCAACAAGTATATTTAGATATTCTATTAATGATCCGATTTTCTTAGTATTGTTTCAACCATTGCAAACTCAAATGCGATTAAAGGGCCATACTATTATTAAGGGATTTATTCAACCATTAGCACTTGGTTTTGTAGGAATCGCTTTATTTTTAATTACCTATTTAAAAGGCGAAGTTGATTTTTCATATCTAAATCTAGGTCTTATTATAATTGGAGTGTTGTGGATCATAGCTATCGGGTACAGTAATAAACAATACTTAATTACCTTAGGAGAAGCTATTAAAAAAAGATTTATATCAGGAACAGATCTTGGAATCGTTGATGATAATTATTTTAAATTGCTTAAGGAAAAGTTGTATAGTGAACATTCTAATGAAATAGTTTATGCAATTTCTATGCTTGAAAAAACAAACCTTGAATTATTGAAAACTGAAACAATCGTTTTATTAGATCATAAAAATGAAATTGTAGTTGAATATATTATCGATGTTATAGAACGAAATAATTGGGATGATTTTTCAGAAAAATTATATCAATTATTTTTAAATTCAAGTAATACTAAAATTAAAACCCAATCAATTAAAATATTCTGTAGATTAAAAAGCGATGTTACTATTGATTTTTTAGATACTATCAATTCTCAAAACTCTTCCATTCAAGCTTCAATGTTTATCGGACTCTTAGAAGGAAGCTCCCAAGTTGCCAAAAATTTTGCAAAAGAAAAATTACATAAATTATGTAATTCAGATAATAATAAAAATAAAATTATTGCAGCAGAAATTATTGGGGAAACTAGAGAAGAAAGTTTTTTCGAATTATTATTTAATTTAATTAATGAACCTAACATTGATGTACAGTTATCCGCAATTAGGGCTGCTGGAAAAACAAAGAACAATTTATTTGTATCTAAATTATTAGATTTAATTCATGTTAGAGATTTACGGAAAGAAATCATTACTTCACTTTCTGAAATTAAAAAGGGAGTAGCTAGGGAAATATGGAAACGATTAGAGAATAACCCTAATTCTATTATTGGATCAGACTATGAGTATATTAAAATTTTGGAGAATATAGGTGATGAAGAATCAAGTAACGTTTTGTTTAAACTGCTTCCTAACGCAACTATTGGGATTAGAAATGTAATTTTATCTTCTCTTCAATTTACCGTTTTTGAAGACACAAAGGATCGATCATTATTATTGAATGATATACTGAAAGATGAGTTTCATTATATCTATTGGATTTTCCATACAATTTCTGATAAAAGAATTAATGAGAGAATTATTAGAAGTTTAAATTATGAGCTCGATTGCTGTAAGAATCGAATGTTCCTATGCCTAGGTTTGTTGTATGATAAAAGTGTTGTAAAGAAAGCAGAGGCTGCATTGAGTGTTGCTAGTAAAGAGAAAATGGCAAATGCCCTTGAAATATTAGATCAAATTGTTCCACGAAAAATGCACGACTATTTAGTCGCTCTTGTTGATAATATTCCCTTAGAAGAAAAATTAAGTAAATTAAAAATATTTGTAATTAAGGATATTTCTTCTCCAACGGTATTTATTATTAAGAAGGGTTCAGTTTGGTTTAGCAATTGGACTATTGCTTCTGCATTAAATGAAGTTGAATTAAATAGTTCAACTATGGCATTGGTTTATTCCTTTTTTAAAAATGAGGATTTGATTATTCAAGAAAGTGCTAAAAATGCCCTACGAAATTTTCAACAAAAAAATATTGAACTATTCAACGAGTTTAATTCCTCCCTAA
>JANPGA010000179.1:0-3603 GCA_031423735.1 Bacteroidota bacterium
TTTTATCAGAAAATTTTTAATATTAATATTTGTTTTATTGTTAAGTGCATTTAATTTAAATGCTCAACTTTGGTTACATTTTCCAGTTGGAAGTAGTGGCAATAATGGAGTGAAAATAGGAGATTTGGATGTTGCAGGAAATCAACTTACTATTGAAGCATTGGTTACTCCGGAATATTCAACTTCAATTTATTATGACATTGTTACAAAACATACAGATAATGTTGATTGCAATTATTATTTTAGAACAAGAGATTTTGGATTAAGAACTTCAACAGCGTTTGTTTCCTTATTAAATCCAAGACAACTTTGCCCAGATTCAACTTATCATCTTGCAGGTACTTATGATGGTGACAGTATTAAATATTATGTGAATGGAATTCAAGTTGCCTCACAGCATTTAATTGGAAACTTAATGCAAAATAATATAATAGCAGAGATTGCAAACAATGCTCCTAATACATTTTATTTCGAGCAATTTATTGGCTATATGGATGAGGTGAGAATTTGGAATGTTGCACGAACTCCGCAGGAGTTAATAACTAATATGTATAATCTGCCGAATCCAACAACTCAGGTTGGATTAAAAGCGTATTACAAACTTGGGGTAAATTATCTTAATTTACAAGGCAATGCTTCATGGGATGGAATTTTATTCGGGACGCAAACAACCCAAATTGTTAATCCTTTTTTTAATACAACCATAGCACGTCATTTTTGTTGTTCTAGTTTCCCGACTTCTACAATTTCTGTTCCTAGTGGGACTACAAAAATTTGCCCTGGTGATTCAGTATTATTAACAGGCAGTGGAGCTTCCAATTATTTATGGTCAACTGGAGCTACAACACAATCCATTTATGTTAAAACAGCAAGTTTTATTACACTAACAGTTACAAACAGTTTAGGATGTGATGGGGTATCATTACCAAAACAAATTACACTTTCTTCTCCTTCTGCGATTATTACTTTAACGGGTGATAGTGTCTTTTGCTCAGGTGATTCAGTTAAGTTAAGTTCAAATTTGGGGACTTCTTATTTGTGGTCAAATGGGAATACCAATCAAAGTTTTTATGTGAAATCTAGCGGTACTTTTACTGTTACTGTTACAAATTCTGATGGATGTACTGCAATTTCTCAACCTATTAATTTGTACAAAGGAAATCCTATTGCGAATATAATATTAGCTGGAAATGATAGTATTTTATGTAATGGTGATTCGGTTTTACTAACTGCTAATGTTGGCACACAATATCTTTGGTCAAATGGTGCAACTTCTCAAAGTATTTATGTTAATGCTGCTGGAAATTATACAGTTGATGTGACTACAAGTAACATTTGTCATTCTATTTCTTTGCCACAACATATTTCTGTCTCAACGCCAGTTGCAATTATTTCTTTATTGGGAGATTCATTAATCTGCTCTGGTGATTCAGTGAAATTTTCAACGAATTCAGGATCAAGTTATAGTTGGTCAAACGGAAACACTTCACAACAGTTTTATACAAATATTGCTGGGTTGTATAATGTTACAGTTGTGGATATTAATGGATGTAGTGCCATTTCTAATTCTATTATGATTAAATTAAGCTCGCCAATTTCAACTATTTCAATTATTAATGGTGATAGTATTTTGTGTTTTGGTGATTCAGTTTTACTTAGTGCAAATGCAGGATTAAATTATAGTTGGTCAAATGGCTCTACTACACAATCAATTTATGTAAATTCAGCGGGGAATTATCAAGTAGTAGTTACAAATTCGGACAATTGTAAAGCTACTTCTACTAAGCAGAATATTATCGTTTCACAACCTCAGGCCAATATATCAGCAACTGGGAATGGATTTATTTGCAATAATGATACGGTAACCTTAACTGCAAACTCTGGAGGTGCTTATTTATGGTCTAATGGAAGTACTTCAAATTCAATAAAAGTATTTCAACCTGGAATCTATTCCGTTACTGTAACAAATGTTGATTTATGTAAAGCAACCGATACAATTACTGTCTTGCAAAGTAGTGTTTCAGTTTTACTATTTACTAGCGATACTACTTCATTTTGTCAAGGAGATAGTTGTAAATTAGTTGCAACAAGTAGTACTAATAATTTTGTTTGGTCGAATGGTGCAACTGATAGTATTTTATTTGCAAAAAATTCTGGATTGTTTTATGTTGTAGCTACTAATTCAAATGGATGTTCCATAACTTCAGATTCAATCAATGTCCTTGTTCATCCAGTTCCAATTATCAACTATTTATTGGATTCAATAGTTGATTGTGATTCTTATAATATTTCTTTTAAAAATAATACTATTTCTGAAAGCAATTCAACTTATAATTGGGATTTAGGTGATGGAAGTTTTTCAAATGATTTCGCTCCTATACATGAATATTTTGCACCTAACAATTTTAATATTGAACTTACAGTGACTAGCCCATTTGGGTGTATTTCAAAAAAGCAAAGTTCGTTTCAAACTTTAAGGTATGTTGACCCCGTAGTTTTATTTACCACAATTCCTTTAGGATCTACTTATCTTGATGATCGAATTGTTTTTACTAATTTAAGTACATCGGCAACTTCCTATTCATGGGATTTTGGAGATGGCACCTTTTCTTCAGAAAGAAATCCAACTCATAAATATTTAGCTAGCGGGACCTATCATGTTTCATTAATTGCCTTTTCTAGTCCTAGTTGTAGAGATACATTTGAATTAGATTATGAAGTTTTTTTGTGGATAATGCCAAATGTTTTTACTCCAAATAATGATGGGCTTAATGATCAATTTCCAGGAGTGGAAATATTAGGAGAGATGAGGGATTTTGAATTTGAAGTTTATAGTCGATGGGGTCAGAGAATATTCAGTAGCAATAATCCATCTATCGGATTTAAGGGAAAATTTGAAAATGGGAAGGAATGTCCTGAAGGTGGTTATGTTTATTTAATTTCATTCGAGAGTTTTACTGGATTTAGGTTTAAAAAATTAGGTTTTTTCGCATTAATAAGGTAATTTTATTATATATGTAATGTTATGCAAATCAAAAATACATTTTTTGTTATTTTATTTATTTTTATGAATTCGATTAGTTTCTCCCAATCCATCACACTCGGATTAGTGGGTGACTATCCATTTACTGGAAATGCACTTGATTATACTAGTTATGGAAACAATTGTATTCTTCATGGAGCAACTCTTACTACAGGAAGAAATGGACTTCCTAGTACTGCATATCAGTTAAATGGCACTTCTGATTATATTGAAGTTTTGGACCAATCTTCCTTAGATTTTAATACTGATATGACATTGAATATTGTTTTTATGCTGGAAGATTTTACAAACAATCCTTGTCAATCTAATACTTTAATTCAAAAATGGGATTCTTTATCTAAGGCTGGTTATTGTTTTCAAATTTCAGATAATGGACTTGATTTTAATTGTAATTCAAAAGATACTAATATTCAAGTTTTATATTGTATAGTTGGAAATAGTTCTTCAAATGTAAATTTAAATTACGGCCAATTTATTCATTCTCAAACATGGTATTGTGCTACCTATACACTCACATCAAATGTCGAGAAAATTTATATTGATGGTAATTTAGTAAATAC
>JANPGA010000180.1:0-1777 GCA_031423735.1 Bacteroidota bacterium
TTGAGTTGGAGTTATTGAGAGATTCAGCTGGTAACGTGATTATCATTTGTTCGATTGAGAATTTTGATCCAATGGGAATTCATACTGGTGATTCTATTACAGTTGCTCCTGCAATGACGTTGAGCGATCGTACTTATCAGCGCATGCGTGACCTTGCCATAAAATGCATGAATGGGATTGGGCATTTTGCTGGTGGATGTAATATTCAGTTTTCTGTAAATCCTCAAAACGATGAAGAGATTATTGTTATTGAAATTAATCCACGTGTTTCGCGTTCATCTGCTTTAGCATCAAAAGCTACAGGTTATCCAATTGCTAAAATAGCATCTAAATTAGCAATAGGATATAATTTAGATGAGTTACAAAATCAGATTACTAAAAATACTTCAGCATTTTTTGAACCTACTATTGATTATGTTATTGTAAAAGTTCCTCGTTGGAATTTCGATAAATTTAAAGGCACTGATCGTCATTTAGGATTACAAATGAAATCAGTTGGTGAAGCAATGGGTATTGGAAGAAGTTTTCAAGAAGCCTTACAGAAAGCTTGTCAATCATTAGAGATAAAACGTAATGGATTAGGTGCTGATGGAAAGGAATTAACAGACCAGACTGCAATTTTAGAAAGCTTAAAAAATCCTAGTTGGAATAGATTGTTTCATATCTATGATGCATTTAAAATGGGGATTCCGTTTAAAACAATTCAAAAGCTAACTAAAATTGATGCTTGGTTTTTAAATCAAATTGAAGAGTTGGTTGAGTTAGAGCGAGAGATTGAAAAGTACACGCTCGACAGCTTGCCGCGAGAGTTAATGTTGGAAGCAAAACAAAAAGGTTATGCAGATCGTCAGATTGCTCATTTACTTCGTTGCTTAGAGAGTAAAGTGCATGCGAAAAGAACGAACATGAATATCAATCGTGTTTATAAAATTGTTGATACTTGTGCCGCGGAATTTGAAGCAAGTACACCGTATTATTATTCAACTTTTGAAACTGAAAATGAATCAATTGTTTCAAATAAAAAGAAAGTAATTATTTTGGGAAGTGGTCCGAATAGAATTGGACAAGGGATTGAATTTGATTATAGTTGTGTTCATGGTGTGCTTGCTGCGAAGGAATGTGGATATGAAACCATTATGATTAATTGCAATCCTGAAACTGTTTCAACAGATTTTGATATTGCGGATAAGCTTTATTTTGAGCCTGTTTTTTGGGAACATATTTATGATATTATCAAACATGAAAAGCCCGAAGGTGTTATTGTTCAGTTAGGAGGACAAACAGCACTTAAACTAGCAGAGAAACTTGATAAATACGGGATTAAAATAATTGGTACTAGTTATAAATCTTTAGATCTTGCGGAAGACAGAGGAAGCTTTTCAAATTTATTAAAGGATTTAGGAATTCCTTATCCTAAATTTGGAGTTATTGAAGAAGCTGATCAATGTGTTGCATTATCTCGTGAGTTAGGTTTTCCATTGCTTGTTCGTCCGAGTTATGTTTTAGGCGGACAAAGTATGAAAATTGTAATTAATGAACAGGAATTAGAAACGCATGTTGTAAATTTATTACAAGATAATCCTGGAAATAAAGTTTTGTTAGATCATTTTATTGAGAAGGCAATAGAGGCTGAAGCAGATGCGATTTGTGATGGAGAAGAAGCCTATATCATTGGCATCATGGAGCATATTGAACCTGCTGGGATACACTCAGGTGATAGTAATGCAGTATTGCCACCTTTTGATTTGAGCGATCATGTAATTAAACAAATTGAAGA
>JANPGA010000181.1:0-8319 GCA_031423735.1 Bacteroidota bacterium
GGCTCACATCGGTAGAGGTACCGCCCATGTCAAAACCAATCACCTTCTCGTGGCCTGCCAGGGCTGCTGTCCGGGCCATGCCCACAATGCCCCCTGCCGGGCCGCTCAGAATAGCGTCCTTGCCCTGGAACACATGGGCATCTGTCAGGCCACCTGACGACTGCATGAAGAACAGCTTCACCCCCGGCATCTCGCCCGCCACCTGTTCCACATAACGCCGCATTGATTTCTTTAAAAAAAATGCACCTTTTGAGTCTAATTTTTAGTAACAAAACCTTAATAGCTTTTCTCCTATAAATTCCTCACTTTTGTATTCTGAAACAATTATTGCTGTGTAGAGTATTAATTAATGTAATACGTCTACAAAAACGATTATCGGGGGATAATCAAACTACACAGTTGCGCTATTATGAAACTAAAACTTCTTGTTACCTTTTTGGTGATTTCAATTATATTATTGAAAACCAATAAATTAAGTGCACAGTCAACCACGGTGAACTGTTTTGACATTCAAAGTATTTTGGTTGACGCTTGTGGATCACCTGAAGGTGAAAACGAAATGGTTCGCTTTCTTGTAGGCCCTTCCGCATTAAATACAAACAACTTAACAACGGTTACCTGGGCAACTTCTGGCTTACCATATACTGGAATTTGTAAAAATGCAACCTCGGCAGCAACAGTTGCAACTTTAAATGCAAGTATCATTGGTTGCGGTTTTATTAAAGAACCAGTAGGTGGATTATTACCCGCAAATAGTACAGTAATATTAGCTACCAGTTTAAATCTAAGTCCTACTGCAAATTCGTTTGCAAACTTAAACGATACAATTTACATGATTTTTTCTTGTAGTTCATCAGGAACAGGCCACTTTGCAAATTATAATGGAACTCCAGGAACGAATAGAAATTTCTTTATGTCATTCGGAGGTGCATGTAATGATCTTGTAACTTATGATGCACATTTATTGATTGATCAATCAGGTGGATCAACTGCTCAAGATGGAGCTACTGTAAATTTTGATTTTAATGGCAATGCAACTTATACTAATGTTGGTTGTCAAGCCCCAATTATTCCTCTTCAAGCTGTTTTGTCAGCTAGCAGTACTTCAGTTTGCCGTGGAGATTTAATTAATATTTCTGCATTAATCACCTCTGGAAATTATGCTTCAGTTTTCTGGAAAAATGGCAATGGAACTTATGGAAGTACTACTTCTTTAAATACTACTTATCAAACTAATTCTACTTTTACTGGTACCGACGCTCTAGTATTTGGCATCATCGACAATTGTAATGATACTGTTTTTGATACTTTGAATATTACAATTGCTAGTAGTGTGCCCGTTTCAATAACTGCTAGTGGACCTACAACATTTTGCAGCGGAGGGTCTGTAACTCTAACAGCAAATGGTAGTGGAACTTTTCTTTGGTCGACTGGAGCAACTACTGCTGCAATTTCTGCTACTACTACTAATACTTACACAGTAACGGCAACTTCAACTTGTGGAATTTCAAATTCAAATCAAGTAGTAACCGTGAATTCCCTTACTCCTGCATCAATAAATGCTAGTGGTCCCACTAATTTTTGTATAGGTGATAGTGTAACTTTATCAACTCCTGTTGTTGGATCCTATTTATGGTCGAATGGCGCTACTACTAGTTCCATTACTGTATTTACTTCTAATACTTACACGGTTACCATAACCGAACCATGTGGTGTTACGTCGATAAGCCAAAGTGTTACTGCTACCAATGCAACACCGGTAAACATCGCTGCAAGTGGGCCTACATCATTATGCAATGGCGATTCTGTAACGTTAACTGCAAACGGAATTGGAACTTATTTATGGTCGAATGGTGCAACTACTAACTCAATAACAGTATTCACAACTAGCAACTATACGGTAACAGCTACAAGTACTTGCGGCACATCAAATGCAAATCAACAAGTAACTTTTAATGCAGCAGCAATTGCTTCTATCAATGCAAGCGGACCAACAACTTTTTGTACTGGTGATTCTGTTTTATTAACTGCATCAGGAGGAACAACTTATTTATGGTCAAATGGAGCTACAACTTCTGCAATTACCGCTTATACTGCCAATACCTACACCGTTACTGCCACTGCAGTATGTGGATCAAGTTCAACTTCACAAACTGTTTTAGTTGATTTAAATCCAACAACTATTATTAACTCTTCGGGACCTACTACCTTTTGCCAAGGATTAAACACCAACTTAACTGCTTCTGGCGCTACTACTTATTTATGGTCGAATGGAGCAACAACAGCAAGTATTACAGTTAGTACAGCGAATAATTATACAGTAATTGGAACAAACTCATGTGGCTCATCAAATAGCAGCCAAATCATTACTGTTAACCCTTTACCTATTGCTACAATAGTTCCACTTGGAGGAATAACAACTTTTTGTACTGGAGGTAATGTAACTCTTCAGGCTTCAGGAGGCACAACTTATTCATGGTCGGAAGGAAGTACTACTAGTTCAATTCTTGTTACCACAGGTGGCACCTACACTGTAACGGCGACTAACAATTGTGGAAATAGTTCAACTTCTCAATTAACAATTGAAAACACTATTCCATCGGTAGTTTTAAGTGCAAGTTCAACTGCCTTGTGCCCAAATGATAATTCAACAATTACTGCTACAAGTTTAGCATCTAATTATGCATGGTCAACAGGTGAAACAAGTTCTAGCATCAGTGTTACTTCTCCCAACACGTATATAGTTACGGTAACAAATTCTTGTGGAAATGATATTGATTCTATAATCATAACTCAGAGTTTATTATCGGCTAGTTTTTCAACGGATACCATAGGTGGTTCGGCTCCATTAACAATTCACTTTTTTAATACAAGTCAAAATGCGAATTCATTTAATTGGAATTTTGGAGATGGTAAATTTTCAACTGACACAAATCCTACACATACCTTCTTAAAAGATGGAGAATATCTTGTTGTATTAACTGTGACAGATACCAATGGTTGCATCGATACAGCATTAAAAACAATTATTGTATTTACTGATAGCGCAGCTTGGATTCCAAATGTATTTACTCCAAACGGAGATCAAAAAAATGATGTTTTAAATATTGTTGGAGTTGGCATCAATCAGATTGATGCTCGATTATTTAATCGATGGGGATCTGAAATTTATTCTTGGTCAACATTAACAACAGGTTGGGATGGCAAACATTCAGGAAAAGATGCTCCAGCAGGAGTATATTATTATTTGGTCAAGATAGTTTACAATAATGGAAAACGAGACCTTCTAAAAGGAAATGTAACTTTACTTCGATAAATAAAAAATAAGTAGTCGATTATTTTGAAGGCTTAATTATTTTAATGAAAATGATTCAGGTTTATCGGTTTCATTTACATTTAGAATATCAACAGCAACCAGGTTAACCACTATCTTCATGGCGCTCCATCTGCTAATATTAATCAACTTACAAAATTCCTTTACTGTAATTTGAGGATGTTCTTTCAGATAATCCAATAATGCTTTTTCTTTATTTGAAAATTTAATTATTGTTTCATGAGTTGAATGTTTTCGCTTTAAAATATCAACTACAATTTTACTTGCTAACATCGATTCATCTTTATGACGAATATAAACCCATTTTTTCCCTAATTCATCAATGGCAAAAAACGGTTTATTAATCCCCATTTCAATTTTTACTTCCAAAATAATTTTACCATTTAAAATCCACTCTTTAATGGATAATTCAATTGGAGGTTGACAAAACTCTCCAGCTGCTTTTTCGAGCATAAATCGTTCTTCATCAGGTTTTATTCCGCTAATAGTTCTATTATCATTTACTCCAACTAATAATGTACCACCATAATGATTTGCAAAGGAAACTATTGTTCTGGCTATTCGATGTACACTTGTGATTTCTTTTTTAAAATCAAGCATTTCACCTTCACCTCTTTCAATCATTTGGGTAATCCTTTTCATTTTTACAAATAGCTATTTTAAAATAAAAGAAAACTACCTAACGTGGAATAACCAATGTATCATAAGATGGATTATAGGATGCCCACACACCTAAACCTCCATTTATATTGGATCTAATATTGGAAGGAACAGCAAAAGGACTACCGTTATTCCCGATTTGATTTTCTGCATCACGCCAAAATTCAAAGGTTGAATAATCTACACTGCAAAATTTTACTACTATGGTATCTCCTTTTTTAAAGAAACCCCTTTCAATGTTTAAATCATCATCAGCTTTAGAATTTGGAATGCTTCCTCTATTGTATGCAAAGTCAAACTTTTTTCCATTAATAAATTTATCTTCAAAAGTTGATCCCAATGGTGCAATAAAAAAAGGATCCTTTGAAATTCTTTTTGCAAACCATCGATAGGAATTACCAAGTGTATCTGGATCGTTCAAATTCGCCCAAACAAAACCTAAACTATCTTTATTTTCTTGAACCTTAAACCAAATACTATCCAATGGAATTGGAAAATTTAACTTAGTTGATGCAGAAATTAATTCTCCTTTTTTTGTAGTAATATTAATTGAATAAGTTCTTCCTGGTGTTCCAATCATTTTTGTTGAAAGATAAATTCCCTTAACATTATATCCATTGATAACTGTATCAACTTCAAACATGGTATCACGAGTGAAGCCATCATTCACAACAACAATAGCATCTTGTTCAGCATTATTATTTATTGATGCAGAATCAATAGGTTCAAAATATCCTGAATTACGACTCAAAAGCAAATAAGGAGGTAAACCATTTTCAACATAACCATCAACAACAACCTTTGAATCTGGGGTTGGAAGGTCAACACTTATATCTTTTTCGCAAGCAATTGCAAAAAGTAATACGGGGATGATATACAATAATTTTTTCATGATGTTAAAATTTAAAATTATAAGTTACCGAAGGGATAAAACTAAAAAGAGAAACTTGTTTAGCCTGAACTTTTAAAGTACCATCAGTACTATTTCCGTCTACATTGAAATAAATAAAATAAGGATTTTGTCGACCATAAAAATTATAGATTGAGAAAACCCATTCACTTTGCCAACGACGTTGTTTAAGCACATGCAATGTAGCAGATAAATCTAATCGATGAAATGCTTTTTGACGAAAATCATTTCGTTTTCCATAACCACTTAAAATATTGAAGTTGTTATTTAATGTAATATCTCCATTGCTTTCAACAGTTACTGGAGGTCCGGAAGAAACAAAATATCGTTCAGCGGGAAGAGTAAGCGCATCCCCTGTTGCATAAACCCAAACTGCACCAAATGTCCATTTCGCATTTCGATCATAGGTAAGCACTAAGGATGCATCATGTCGACGATCATATTTTGCTGAATAAGTTTCTCCTTTATTAATTTCAGGAAATTTTCTTTTGGTGTAAGCAAGTGTATATCCTATCCATCCTGTAAATTTACCTTTTGCCTTTTTAACAAAAAATTCAGCACCATAACTCCAACCTCTACCAAATACAAAGTTATTATCGGGATTATTTTTAATATCTTGATCAGGGGTAGCTCCTTCACGATATTCAACTTGATTTTCCATTTCCTTATAATACAACTCAACTGAGGTCTCGAAAGTATTATTATTAAAATTCCTAAAATATCCAACCGAATATTCAGTACCAAATTGAGGTTTAACAATATCAGTACTTGGCACCCAAACATCAGTTGGAAGGCTCACAGATCCAAAAGATGCAAGGTGAATGTATTGATAATTTTGAGTGAATGCAGCCTTAATAGAAGAAGTAGGTGTTAATGAATATCGCAAACTTACTCTTGGTTCAGCATGCATATACATTTTAACCTTTGCACCTTGACTGTAATCAATAGTATCAATAATCTTTCCTGGGAAAGCTGGATCTTGAACGTATCTTGTAAAAGGCCCAACATGTTCAAACATAGTTCCACGTACACCAGCATTTAATCGAAAACGATCATTAATATCCCATTCATCATTAAAATAAACAGCAGCATCATGTGCATAAAATCTAGTAATCTTTCCTAAATCAAATACTACATCTCCTGAACGAGCTGCAGCATTAGTTGGAGTAAATCGATGATAAATATAATTTGCTCCAAATTTCACATTATGAAGAATATTTGGAAACCAATTAACATCAACTTTAGCTGAATAATCACGAATTCCTGAGAAAATTTTAAAATCAAAATCTTGTTGAGAAGCACCGAATTCAAATTTATAATCAGTAAATAAAACTGAAGTATTCATAAATAGTTTATCACTAAACAGATGATTCCATCGTAAAGAGGCAGTAGAGTTACCCCAAGGAATTTTTACTCTAAATCCAGTATCCCGACTTTTAAAATTAAATATATCCCGACCTAAATATCCACTAACAAACAAACGATCTTTTTGAGAAAGAGTATAGTTTAATTTTGCATTTAAATCATAAAAAAAATAACTATTTCCAGCAATACGTGATTCTGGTTTTATGAAAGGTTCTCTCAAAAACAAATCAATAAATGTTCTTCTAGCAGAAATCATAAACGAACTTTTATTCTTCACCAAAGGACCTTCCAACGTTAATCGAGAAGCAATATATCCAATTCCTCCTTGCGCATGAAATTTTTGATTATTTCCTTCTTTCATAGAAATATCCAACACAGAAGATAATCGTCCACCATATTGAGCTGGAATCCCTCCCTTTGTAAGAGTTATATTTTTGACAGCATCAGAATTAAACACAGAGAAAAATCCAAACAAATGAGATGCATTATAAACGGTTCCTTCGTCTAATAAAATTAAATTTTGGTCGGGACCACCACCACGAACATAAAATCCAGAATTACCTTCACCAGCCGATTGTACTCCTGGAAGTAGCTGAATAGCCTTTAAAACATCTACTTCACCAAGTAATGCTGGAAGTTTTTTAATTTGGTCAATATCCACTTCCACTCTACCCATTTCTGAACTTTGAACATTTCGATCAGCCCGTTTCGCTGAAATTTGAACCTCTTTTGTAACAAAAACCTTAGGAATAACCATAAAGTTCTGGCTAATATCCTTATTCAAATTAACGACAAATTGTTTCTCATTGTAACCAATATAGGCAGTAATAATAGTGTAGGTGCCTTCGTCAAGTGTAAGTGAAAAAAAACCATAAGCGTTTGTATTAGTACCTTTTTGCAATTCTTTAATATACACACTGCTCCCCAAAAGAAATTCACCAGAAGTTGAGTCCTTTACAAAGCCACTTAAAGTGAATCTTTTTGTTTTTAAATCCTGACTAAATAATGACTTGGGTGCAATTGCAACTAGCAAAAACAATAAGATAAATCGTTTCATATAAAGGCAAAGTTAGGTAATGAAGATAAAAGTTTTTATACTTTTTTAAATATTAAATTCGCTTAATCTAATTAAAGATTAACAGGTTAATAACCTTCAAAACAACTATTTTCGAATTATGTTAAGGCAAATAACCAACTTATTTTGTTAACATTAACACTGATAAATTATATTTGCACCATACTACAAAAAATCAAAGCTTTATGATGGAAGAAATCTCAGTTATATTTACAGTTGCTGGCTTGGTAAGTCTTTTTACACTGGTTGTTATGGAGATTGTACTTGGAATCGATAATATTATTTTTATTTCCATTATTGCTGGCAAATTACCTTCAAATAAACAAGCCAAAGCAAGACGAATTGGATTAGCTCTTGCCTTATTAATTCGTATTGCGCTACTATTTGGGATTACTTGGATTGTTGGATTAAAAGAAAATCTATTTACCATGATGGGACATGGATTTAGTGGTAGAGATCTTGTTCTCATGCTTGGGGGATTATTCTTGATTGCAAAAAGCACTACAGAAATCCATTCTAAAATTGAAGGTGAAGAAGGTACTCCAGATGTAAATGCAAAAAAGATTTCTTTGAATATGGCAGTACTTCAAATAATAGGGTTGGATATCGTTTTTTCATTTGACTCCATATTAACAGCTGTTGGATTGGTAAGTCATGTATCGATTATGATTGTTGCGGTTATTATTTCGATGTTGGTAATGCTTGCGGCGGCCAAATCGGTTTCTGATTTTGTAAACAACCATCCAACCATTAAAATGTTAGCACTTGCATTTTTATTGATGATTGGTTTTATGCTTGTAGTAGAAGCCTTCCATTACGAAGTTCCAAAAGGATACATATATTTTGCAATGGCATTCTCTTTAATTGTAGAGCTTTTAAATTTAAGATCACGGAAAGGAAAAAAAGCGCATAAATAAAAGAATTAAGAATTAAGAATTAAGAATTAAGAATTAAGAATTAAGAAAAAGGGGAGTT
>JANPGA010000182.1:0-53690 GCA_031423735.1 Bacteroidota bacterium
CCTTGTAATTCACCTTGTTCATTAGGTGGCACCTGATTTGAAATTATACCTTGTAATGATGGTCCTGCTATTCCCCCTAAACAATATGGAATTAAAAATAAAAACATCATCCAACCTGAAGTTGCAAAAGCAAATAATATTAATCCAATTACATATAATCCCATTCCAAAATAAACAGATCTCTTTGGTCCTATCCTTGGATTAATAACTCGAATTAAACCACCCTGAACAATTCCTACCAATAACCCTACAGCACCTAGTGAATATCCTACCCATTTTTCATCCCAACTAAATTTAAGCATCGTATAATACGTCCACGTACTTTGTACTGCATGTGCTGCCATATATACACAAACAAATGAACCAACAAGACCAGCAACAAGTGGATATTTTTTAAGGTGTGATAACGCACCAACAGGACTTGCTCTTTTCCAATCAAATTTTCTTCTATTTTCTGGCTTCAATGATTCAGGTAAAATAAAATAACCATATAGCCAATTGATTAACGCTAATCCAGCAGCAGCATAAAAAGGAACTCGTGATCCAAATTGGCCTAACAATCCTCCTATCACGGGCCCAATAATAAAACCTACACCAAACGCAGCACCAACTAATCCAAAATTTTGCGCCCTTTTTTCTGGAGTACTTACATCAGCAATATATGCTTGAGCTGTAGTAAAACTCGCTCCAAAAATGCCTGCTATTATTCTTCCTAAAAATAACCATCCAATAGTTGGCGCCAGTGCTAGAAATAAATAATCTATTCCAAAACCAAATAATGAAGCAAGAAGTACTGGTCTCCGACCATATTTATCACTTAAGTTCCCAAGTATTGGTGCGAAAATAAATTGTGTTACCGAATACGCAAACATTAACCATCCACCATAACGTGATGCATCACTTAAACTTCCTCCAATTAATTCACTAATTAATTTTGGCATTACCGGAATAATTATTCCAAAGCCAGTTACATCAATTAATAAAGTAACGAATATAAAACCAAGGGCTGCATCTTTTTTATTTGACATTCTATAAAAATTGTGAATACAATATTACTTTAATTTTTTGTAGTTATTAGTCCACTATCAATATCTCCATCATTAAATATTTACCCAGTCATCATGCTCTTTCAATTGGTCGGAAGTAAAAATTTTGCGCATTTTTGAAAACCGTAATCTAATTAAAATAGTTATTACTGGACCAATAGCAATATAAATCATACCAGACATACCAATATTATTATCTGAAAATAAAGCAGCACAAGTTACTGAAACAATACCAATTAACATCATGAATGATTGCTTATACATTTCCGTTTTAGTATGAAATATCTCTATCAAATTTAATTGCAAATATTCCTTGTGCTTTAATGCATTTTGATATAACAAAAAAAAGACGAAATAAACCAAGAAAAAACCAAAACCATATATTTCCATTAAATGCCTTAATTCTAATGCCGACTTAATTTTTTCATGGACCACCCCATTTTCAATAAAATCATTCCCAGAAATTAATAATGAAAAAAGGAATTTAAGAGGATAAACATAAAATAATACAGTAAATAATAATAATGCATTTAAAAAAATTGTTTTTGTATCATTCAAATAATAATGGCGGAAAAATATATATTGATCATGCCAAATAAAAAATAATAATCCAAAACAGATAGCAAAACCCGCCATTCCTGACATTCCTATTTGTAATTCTTCAAATGTTTTAGGTACTTCTAATGAAACAACAAGTAAGGTCATTGCAAATGCAAATATTGCATCGCTAAAGCCCTCAATTCTTAATACCTCATGACCACGTACCTTAATGTGTCGTCGAATTCTTCGCTTATCTTTAATTGGTTTTGTAATCATGTTTCATCAATAGCCAATAATTAGAAATACCGCTTTAATTACGCTTATTTTTAATAAGTGTTGTGTAGATATCAATAAGTTGGTGTGCTATTACATTTTCCGAAAAATGATCAGCAGCATATTTACTTATTTCCTTTTGATTATAGTTTTCATAATTTACAATCACCGATTCCATTGCAGCAACAAATTCTTCAACTTCGAATGATTCTAATAAGTAACCAATTTTGTCGGTTTTAACAATATCTTTTGGTCCACCCGAATCTGTAGTAATTATAGGCTTTCCTCCAGCTAATGCTTCAATTAAAACAACGCCA
Organism: Bacteroidota bacterium; assembly: GCA_031423735.1. Lineage (GTDB taxonomy): Bacteria > Bacteroidota > Bacteroidia > AKYH767-A > OLB10 > JANXSD01. The sequence goes on from JANPGA010000182.1 coordinate 2,177, forward strand.
AATGTTTCATAGGTGCTTGCAAGTAAAAAAGCGTGACAATTATCAATATTTTCTTTTACTTCTAAACGACTTAGTATTCCTGTAAATAAAACATTTTTTTGAAGCGAATTATTTTTAACATACTCTTTTAAATCGCTTTCTACCTCTCCAGCTCCACCAACAATTAATTTTACATTATAGCCTTTGTCAATAATAACTTTTAAGGAATCAAAAATCAATATATGGTTTTTTCTTGCATTTAAAAATGAGTTTGTAAAAAATATAAATTCTTCTCCTTGTGTATATTTTTTTTCTTTAATATCTTTAAAGAACAAATCAGATACCATATTCGATACTACACCAAAGGTGTTCTCTGGTAAATTAACAGCCTTGGATAACTCATTTTTAAATACCGATCCAACCACTAAACTACATTCGGCATTTTTAAAAACCTTTATGGCTTGTGGAATATCATCTACTAACGACAATCTTCCCGTGATATAATGAGTGAGGTGTTCAGTAATTACTAATGGAATATTAAATTTTTTAGATAGGTGTAAGCCAAAAATTCCTGCATGAAAAACCGAATGGGCATGAATAATATCCGGCATTCCAAATTTCTTTACATATTTCCTAAAAATTCGTTCCGAAAAAAATGTTTCATAAGCATCATTAAATTTTCGTGAACGTGGTATAATTCCTTGAACTTTATAAATAAATGTAGGCAAACCATTATCATTAATATATCCAGGCTGAGCTTTCCTTTTCTTAAAAATCTCTGATGCTGGATAAAAAATTTGAAATTGTATCCCTACTTGATGCCCATTTTTTTGTAACGCCCTTGCCTGCTCTTCAAAAAAACTTCCCAGAACTTCGCCTGGTGAGCTTTTATACCAAGATGGCATTATTAATATATGCATAATTTATGTGCTGATTTGTAATTTCTGTCCTGTTTCAAATATCCATTAAATCACTTTTACATCTAAACCTGTAAAAAGTTTATTATCAACAGAAAAAAGTAATAAGCGTTTAATCTGCTCCTTTTCTAAAAAAATCAACCAGCCTACCTCGAAAAGCCATTGTTCATAGTGGTGTTAATAACCTTTTTACCTGTTCATATCTATACTACAAGTTTATTTGGAATTTCATTTAATAGCTGGCTTATATTTTAAATAATACCAACCCTTTTTTGAACCCTCTTTCTTATCATTTGTTGTTAACGTTTTTACACACTATTTCAACCTATTATTAAATAACAATTTATAACTCATAACCTTTATTAACAACTGTTAATAAACATGAAAAAGGCTACATTATCAAATAGTTAAGTAATGTTAACTTGTTAGCTTAATGATATTTAAGTGTCCATTTATGTATAACAAGTCTTTGGCAATTAATTTATAAACCAAACTAACAGACTAACATTAACATATATTATCTTTAAATAATTTAAATAAATATAATAGCTGTTAAAATCATTTCGGTTCATTAGTTTCTTCGAACAATTTTGCAATGTTCTCTGATAAATCTCCGACCTTTGCCTCGGTCACTTTCCAATTCTGGTTGGTTTCAAAAAAAATGAATTATGAACTTTACCTCTGATTTTAACTTCGAAAAAACTGGATTTGTACAGGAAAAAATCAATCCAAACATCGACCTTTTCGAGGAGATTGAGAAGTTTAAAAAGGAAAAAAACGCAGTAATTTTAGCCCATTACTACCAGGATGGTGATATTCAGGATGTTGCGGATTTTATTGGGGATAGTTTGGGACTAGCTCAGCAAGCAGAAAAAACAAAGGCCGATATGATTGTTTTTGCTGGCGTTCATTTTATGGCTGAAACAGCAAAGTTGTTAAATCCAACAAAAAAAGTGGTAATGCCTGATTTTCGTGCTGGCTGTTCGTTAGCAGATTCTTGTCCTCCAATTGATTTCAAAAAATTTAAAGATAATCATCCAGGGCATATTGTGATTAGCTATATCAACTGTACAGCTGCTATTAAAGCATTAAGTGATATTATTTGTACTTCCAGCAATGCAGTTCAAATAGTTAATTCTATTCCCAAAGAAACACCAATAATTTTTGCTCCCGATAAAAATCTTGGTGCTTATGTTGCAAAAAAGACGGGTAGAGATTTAGTATTATGGGACGGAGCTTGTATGGTTCATGAAATTTTTTCTGAGCAAAAAATAGTTCAGCTAAAGGTTAGAAATCCTAATGCTATAGTTATTGCACATCCTGAATGTGAAGAATCCGTATTGAAACTAGCCGAATTTATTGGATCAACAACAGCCCTATTAAAGTTTACTAAGGAAAATAAAGCTCAAAGTTTTATCGTTGCTACTGAAAGTGGAATATTACATCAAATGCAAAAAGATTCACCCAATAAGACTTTTATTCCTGCTCCTCCAAATAATAATTGCGCCTGTAATGATTGTCCTCACATGAAATTAAATACACTAGAAAAATTATATCTCTGTTTAAAGCATGAAAATCCAGAAGTATTAATTGCCGAATCACTAAGAGAAGATGCGCTTAAACCACTAAAGCGAATGTTAGAAATTTCGGCTCAATTAGGATTATAATTTATCAAAATTATTTTTGAATAGTATATGTGTATAACTTCGTAATACTATAAATTTTTTATTTTAGAATTATGTTAATCTTTAAAGATGAAAATATTTAATTTTAAAACTATTATTTATTGCTGTATTTTTTTTTCAAATTCTCTAATTGCTCAGGAGAATGTAATACCAGATAATGGTCCTGTAAAATTTTATTATCCTAATGGAAAAGTTTCGTCCGAAGGAAATTTTTTAAATAAACAACCTGATGGACTTTGGAAAGCTTATTTTGAAAATGGAAAACTCAAATCAGAAGGAAATCGCTTAAATGGTAAACTCGATGGTGTTTGGAATTTTTATAACGAAAAAGAAATTAAAACAAGTGAATTTACATATTCTGCAGGAATAAAAAATGGATGGGAAAGGGAATTTTTCCAAGATGCAAGTTTAGCTGTAGAACGTTGGATTAATAATGGAATACCTGACAGTATCGTTAAAAATTATAATTCCAAAGGTTACTTGGAGAAAATTACTTTTCTAAAAAATGGAGTTGAAAATGGTATTGCAAAGGAGTATGCTGAAGACGGAAGAATAATTACTTTAACAACCTATAAAAATGGCTTTTTTTCTAAAGAAGAAAAAATAAATCGCTTCGATAAATTCGGTTTCAAACAAGGTACTTGGAAAGATTTTTATAAATCAGGTAACGTACTAAATGAAGGTTCTTGGAAAGATGATAAAAAGAATGGTGTATTTAGAACGTTCAGTGATGAAGGCGTAGTAAAACAGATGGAAATCTATAAAAATGGTGAACTCGTTGCTGATGAAGCTGTAAATATTAAATTAGATATTAAACGCGACTATTTTAATAACGGACGACCTAAATCATCAGTTAATCTTATTAATGGTTTTAAAGAAGGTGTATATCGTGAATATGATAATAAAGGTACTATTGTAAGTTCTAAACTTTATGAAAAGGATAAGGTAATTGCGGAAGGTGGAATTATTGATGAAAATGGCTTACAACAAGGTATATGGAAGTATTTTTATAAGAATGATAAAATTAAATCTGAAGGCTCTTTTAAAGATGGTAAACGTGATGGTATCTGGACTTTCTATTACATAAATCAACAAATTCAACAACAAGGTTCGTATAAGGGAAATTTACCTGATGGAAATTGGAAATGGTTTTATCAAAGTGGAAATTTACTTAGATCAGAAAATTATAAATTAGGTAAAGAGGACGGCTTAAGTAAAGAATATTCAGACAGTGGAAGTGTTATAGTAGAAGGAAATTATGTGAATGGACTTAAAGAAGGTCCTTGGAAATTTAGAAATGGTGAATATAATGCTGAAGGAAATTATGTAGAGGGAAATATGGATGGCCCTTGGAAACAATTTTATTTAAATGGTAAATTAGCTTTTGAAGGAGAATATTTCGAAGGTCAAGAAAATGGATTACATAAATACTATTTCGATAATGGAAAAATACGAGAAGAGAAAAATTATCGCTTAGGTTTAAAAGATGGAACGTGGAAAACGTACGATATTGATGGCGTTGTTATTCTTTCATCAACGTATCAAAATGGTGAATTAAAAAAACTAGATGGATCAAAGATCTTTAATAAATAAAACAAATGTTAGCAATTCTTTTAATTTGGCTTTATATTTTTATTGTTACTTCAGTTGCTGGTTTATTATTAAAGATTAGTTTATTTAATACTTCAAAATTTCAAGAGAACCCAATTATTTTAAGTGTTACTGGATATTGTTTAATAACAGGTTTACTTAGTATTATATCGTTATTCTATAAGATTTCTTTAGAAGCAAATGTATTTATAGTGTTGCTTGAAATTTTAGGAATTGTTTTTTATAAGAAACAATTTATAGAATCTTTTAATAGTTATTTATCAAAATTAAAATCATTAAATAGTCGCCAGTATTTAGTTTTCTTTGTAGTAGTTTTTAATGTTCTTTTGTTAAATATAAAAAGTGTTCACACCGATTCTGATACAGGGTTGTATCACGCTCAAGCAATACAATGGATCGAAAAATATCCTGTTGTTCCTGGTCTTGCAAATTTATTTGCTAATTATGGTTTTAATAGCAGTAGCTTTATATCGGATGCCTTTTTTAGTTTTACTTTTATACATAACTTTCCATACTATGCACTAAATAGTTTCTTTGTGTTAATCCTAGTTTTATTTGGAATTAGTAATATTAAAAAAGAGGATAATAATTATTTGGTTTATATAACGCTCGTAATACTCAACTACTTTTTTTACAGAGGCGATATGTCATTACCATTTCCAGATATTCTAATATCATGTACTGAAACATTTATATTTTTTGTGTTTTTAGAAAAGATAAAGGAAAAATCATTAGATCAATTTGATTTCAAAAGCGTAACAATTACTTTCTTAGCTTTAACATGCATAACAGGTAAACTGTCAGCGTTACCAGTAATTCTATCGCTTCTCCTTGTAATTATTTATTCATTTTCAAACCTAAGGATTAAACAATGGTTGATTATTTTTTCTACTGGATTTTTTATTGTTGTTCCATGGTTAATTCGTAATGTAATTACATCAGGCTATTTAATTTTTCCATATCCTAGTATTGATCTTTTTAATGTTGATTGGAAAGTTCCATTAAGCGAAGCCCTAATCGCCAAAAGTTGGATAGTATCCCATGCAAGAGTTTTTGTTCAAATGGATGTTTTTAATATGTCTTTTGCAGAATGGTTTCCTATTTGGTTACGAAATCAAAATAAAATTGACTTGTTATTATTGTTGATCTCAATAAGTGGAATGTGTTTGTTTTTTATTACAACACTATTAAGTAAACCTATTCGAAAAAAAATTGTCTCTCCCCTGTTTTATTTTGGATTGACCTTTTTCTTATCAATAATATGTTGGTTTTTAATGGCGCCTGGTTTTCGTTTTGGATACGCCTATATTTTTGTTTGCATCGCAATTTTAATTTCTTTATCGATAAAACTATTTAGCCCAAATCATTATTTGTTTAGAGGATTTGCTGTAGGAATATTAATAGTTTTCGGTGCTTATTGCTGTATTTGGCCTTCTAAATTAATTGCTTCAGGTGAAGTTAGTTTACGAAAGCATTTTTTAAATCCGGAACTAAAATATAAACCAATATCTTTTGTTACAGTATCAATAAATGGCGTTAATTTTTTTATGCCTAAAGAAAATAAACGAAGTTGGAACCAAGACATTCCTTGTACTCCACGATTGTATAATTCTTTGCAATTACGTGGAGATAATTTAGGTGACGGATTTAGAATTCCTAGTGTTGATTCAATTACTGTTAGTCCTGAAGGGCCCAACCGAATTGTTTATTAACGGTCTTCATTTTTAAACTTTCACCTTTTTATTTATTGTTCAAGGGTACATAAAACTATCTTTGCATTTCATTAAATTATTAAGTGTTAATCAATGAAAGTTAGAACAAGATTTGCCCCAAGCCCCACTGGACCTTTACATATGGGAGGCGTTAGAACAGCCCTTTATGCATACCTGTTTGCTAAACAACATAATGGCCAGTTTATTTTACGTATCGAGGATACTGATCAAAATAGATATGTACCAGGTGCAGAAGAATATATTATCGAAGCTTTAACATGGTGTAATATTATTCCTGATGAGGGCGTTAGTTTTGGAGGTGTTCACGAACCTTATCGCCAAAGTGAAAGAAAAGGTATTGGATATTATCAAGATTACGCAAATCAATTAATAGCAGCTGGTCACGCATATTATGCTTTTGATAAACCCGAAGAACTTGATGCATCTCGCAAAGAAGCAGAAGCAAAAGGAAATCAAGGGTGGCAATATGATTCTACTACTCGTGGAAGTATGCAAAACTCTTTAACGCTTTCAGCAGATGAGGTTCAAAAAAGGTTATCTGAAAATCATAATCACGTTATCCGTTTAAAGGTGGAGCCAAATCAACATGTTACTTTTAGAGATATGGTTCGTGGCGATGTATCTTTCGAAAGCAATTTAGTAGATGATAAAGTGTTGATCAAAGCTGATGGAATGCCTACCTACCATTTAGCACATATTGTTGATGATATCATGATGGATATTACACATGCAATTCGCGGTGAAGAGTGGTTGCCATCTGCACCAGCGCATATTTTAATTTATAAATATTTAGGTCTTGCGGATAAAATGCCACAATATGCTCACTTACCTCTTTTATTAAAGCCAGAAGGAAATGGTAAGCTAAGTAAACGTGATGGTGACCGACTAGGATTTCCTGTTTTTCCTCTCGAATGGAAAGATCCTGCTACTGGTGAAATATCTTCTGGTTACAGAGAAAAAAATTATTATCCAGATGCCTTTGTAAATATGTTAGCCTTTTTAGGATGGAACCCTGGAACAGAAAAAGAATTGTTTTCAATGGAAGAGTTAATTGAAAGTTTTTCATTTGAACGTGTTCACAAAGCAGGTGCTCGTTTCGATCCAGAAAAAGCAAAATGGTTCAATGAGCAATATCTGCGCATGCAAAATGATGAAGAGCTTGCCAAACGTTTTATACCTACTATTCAACAACGATTAGGTGTTATTGATCATCGATCATCGATTGAATATGCAATGGGCGCAGTAAAATTATTAAAGGACCGTGTTCATTTTGAAAATGAGTTTTATGATAAAGGACAATATCTATTCGAAGCACCATCAACATACGATGAAAAAGTAATTGCCAAACGTTGGAATGAAATCTCTATCAACTTTTTAAAGAAATTGATTCAAGTATACTCAACATTACCATCCTTTGATGCGATCACTTGTAAATCGACATTCGAAAATTTAGCTACTGAAAACGGAATTAAACCAGGTGAAATGTTACAATTATTTCGTGTGGTAATGGCGGGTCTTTCTTCTGGTGTTGATCTATTCGGTATGGTTGAATTGCTTGGCCAGAAGGAAGCTTTAATTAGAATGGAAAACGCTTTTTCTACTTTAAAGTAAGAGAATAAAGAATTATTTTGAAGCCTGTAATCACGTTAGAATGATTACAGGCTTTTTTATTTTGTTATTTCTAGGTTTTGTAATAAAAGTTTTCTTTATTTTTATTAAACCAAAACAAAAACACAATGAAAAAACTAGCACTCTTATTACTATTCTTTTGCCCTATTTTGCTCAAAGCACAATGGCAAGAATGCGCAACACCCTTCCATGGAACTGTTCTTGAACTCGAAACATTTGATAATTATGTTTGGGCAGGAACAAAGGATGGAGGCGTCTATCGAACAACGAATTCAAGCTCATCTTGGCAAGCAATGAATAATGGTTTACCATCTTCTTATGATAAACAAGTACAAGACTTAAACGTAATAAACGGCGAGTTATATGTAAGTGCAAGAGGTGGTCTTTATAAACGATCATCAGCAAATGCAAACTGGGTTCAACTACTCGATTTTTTTAATTCAGTAAGAAAAATTACAGGATATGGAAATCTTATAATTGCAAGTCAAGGTGGAAATGTTAAACGAAGTATTGATAATGGAGCAACTTGGCAAAATTCAAATACTGGGTTACCAACAGGAGGATTTTATGCTGATGAAGTAGCTTCAAATCCTTTAACTGGTGAAATTCTTTTAAGTGTCGATTTTGATATTTATCAATCCACCAATTTAGGATTAAGTTGGTCGTTAATTCCTTCTCCAGGCTCAATTCCTACTATGTTAAAGCGAATTAATAATACTATTTATCTTGGTACTGAAGCTGGCAGTCTTTATTCATGGGATCCTAATAATGCAGCATGGACTTTATTAGGGTATGGTGGTTCTAGAGTCATTGATATGGTAATTGCAAATAATCAATATTTTGTGACTAGCTCTGGTGGGGTTTTCTATGTTCCTTTTACAGGAGGAAATGGAAATTACCAACTCGCAATTGCTAATTATCCTTCTTTTTTCCCTAATGTTTTAGCACTAGAAAAAAGTAATGATTTAATTTATGTAGGTTGTCAAACAGAAGCGATGTATACTCTAGATACACTACAAATCGCCTATGCATTTAAAAATAATGGAATTAAATCATCACCTATTCAATTTTTAGGTGGAAACGGTAACTCTTTATTAACTCACGGTTACCTACAACATTTTACTTGGAGATCAACTGACGAATTCAATACATCGCAAATTTCTCCTACTGGCTATTTTCAAAATGATGACATTACTGATGATTATTCAGAAAACCAACGTTGGTATTTTTTAGCAAATAGTTTAGGTGTGCAATTTTCCTCTAACCAAGGACAAAGTTTTCGTACTGCAAATACAGGTTTGCCACCAAGCCCTTTTCTAACTTACAACGTTACTTCAATTGCAAAATCAAGTTTAGGCTATTTAATTTTAGGAAGTCGTGATGGTCTCTTTTATAAATCTATTAACGATACCTCCTGGGCTTTGTTAGGAAGCTTAAATTCACAATATGAAAACATTGTAAAAATTATCAATACTGGTAATTATTTATTTGCTGCAACAATCGATCAGCAAAGTAATTCGAATGCACATATTTATCGATCAGCTGATAACGGTCAAACGTGGCAATTACTGCCTGGCCCATTTCAAATTGGTTTGGATGTTTATGGATTTACCTATGATGGCACCAGATTTATTGCAGGAACTAATGGGTATGGAACATTTGCAAGCAGTGATTTTTGTCAAACATGGACTACCATTAATTCAGGGTTTTCTTCTGTTCAAGTATTTAAAAAACTTAAATCATTTAATGGTGATATATATGCAACTTCTGCTTTAAATCAGTACCTGTATCGGTTACCTCATAATGATACAACTTGGCAAATTGTAAATGGTAATCCTGGCGATCCTATTGCTGCCGATGTTTTTTTTCAAAATAATACGCTGTTCCTCGGAAGCCTAAATTCAGGAATATGGAAATGGCCAAACTATGTAACATCTATTAAAGAAAATTCCGAAATCACTTCCGTGTTATTTCCAAACCCATCATCAACATGTAAATTAGAATTAACAAATGATTATACTTTGCCTTTAGTAGTTACTATTTTAGACCTTCAAGGAAAAGTTGTTTATACAGAGATCATTAATGACAATAGAATGGAACTGCAACTCGACGCTACCCTGTTCAATAAAGGAATTTATACTGTTAACTTTAAAGATAAAAATAAAAAATCGGGTTCCCGTAAATGGAGTGTTCAATAACAAGATAATCGTTAATTAATACAATCACAAGGGGTCTAATTGGCCCCTTTTTTATTTTCCATTAATCTACACATTAAAGCTTTTTGATCTAATTGCAATACTATTCATGTTTTATCCAATTATACTCAAAACATATTGTAATTTTGCACTCCAATTTATTAAAGGTTTATTATTACAATTATGAGTACTGAAAAAGGCCCCAATTTTCTTGAAGAAATAGTTGCAGAGGATATTGCAAATGGAAAAAATAATGGTCGAATTTTAACACGTTTCCCTCCCGAACCAAATGGTTATCTACATATTGGTCATTCAAAGTCAATCGCTGTAAATTTTGGATTAGCAAATGAATTTGGTGGAAAAACGAATTTGCGTTTTGATGATACTAATCCTGAAAAGGAAGAAACAGAATATGTTGATAGTATCAAAAAAGACATTCGTTGGTTAGGTTATAACTGGGCAAATGAATTTTATGCTTCTGATTATTTTGATAAGATTTATGAGTTTGCTGTTACCTTAATTAAAAAGGGTTTAGCGTATGTAGATGATTCATCAGCCGAACAAATTGCTGCAATGAAAGGAACTCCCACCGAAGCAGGTAAAGAAAGTCCTTTTCGTAACCGTAGTGTTGAAGAAAATTTAGATCTCTTCACTCGTATGCGTAATGCCGAATTTAAAGAAGGTGAAAAAGTACTTCGTGCAAAAATTGATATGACCTCACCCAACATGCATTTGCGTGATCCCTTGATGTATCGTATCAAACATGTACATCATCATCGCACTGGCGATAAATGGTGCATCTATCCAATGTATGATTTCGCTCACGGACAAAGTGACGCTATCGAGGAAATTACCCACTCAATTTGCACGTTAGAATTTGAAGTACATAAACCCCTTTACGATTGGTTTATTAATAAATTAGAGCTGTTTCCTAGTCATCAATATGAGTTTGCTCGTCTTAACCTAAACTATACGGTGATGAGTAAGCGCAAGCTTTTACAACTGGTAAATGAGAAACATGTTACTGGTTGGGATGATCCGCGTATGCCTACAATTTCAGCATTACGTCGTCGTGGTTATACTCCTGAAAGTATTCGCAACTTTGCAGATAAGGTAGGTGTTGCCCGTCGTGAAAATATGATTGATGTCGGACTTCTTGAATTTTGTGTTCGTGAAGATCTCAACAAAAAAGCAAATCGTGTGATGGCAGTTTTGGATCCAATAAAATTAGTCATCACCAATTATCCTACTGGACAAATAGAAATGTTACTTGCCGAAAATAATCCAGAAGCAGAAAATCATGGAGGCACTCGTGAGTTACCTTTCTCCAATGAACTTTGGATCGAGCGCGATGACTTTATGGAAAATGCTCCAAAGAAATTTTTCCGCTTAGGTGTTGGATTGTCTGTACGTTTGAAAAGTGCTTACATCGTAACGTGTGATGATTTCAAAAAGGACAGCGAAGGAAATGTTACAGAAATTCATTGTCGTTATATTCCCGAAAGTAAAAGCGGTAGCGACACCTCTGGAATGACTGTTAAAGGAACCATTCATTGGGTAAGTGTTACACATGCTATACTTGCTGAAATACGTTTATATGATCGTCTCTTTAAAGTGGAAGATCCATCCAGCGAAGAAGGTGATTTTAAAGAGTACATTAATCCAGATAGTTTGCACATCATCACTAATGCAATGGTGGAGCCATCACTTAAAGATGCTAAGGAAGGACAGTTTTTTCAGTTTATGCGCAAAGGATATTTCTGTATCGACAAAGATGCAACCGAAAATCATTTAGTGTTTAATAGAACTGTAACGTTAAAAGATGCTTGGTCGAAGGAGCAGAAGAAAGATTAATGATTCACGAGTTACATATTCATAACATCGAATGCCATTCGTATCATGGTTGTATCGAGGAGGAAGGACTTATTGGTAGTCGCTTTTCTGTTGACCTCGATCTTACATTGGACTTTTCAAAAGCTGTGGAAACCGATGACCTACAATTCACCGCCGACTATGTTGTTTTACATAATATGGTTCGCGAAGAAATGGCAATACGTAGTAAACTAATCGAACATGTGGCAGGACGAATTTTAAAGCGTCTTCAACAATTGTATCCTGCTTGTTCACAAGTACGCGTTGCTGTAACCAAATTTAATCCTCCCGTAAACGGGCAACTGGGAAATGCAACAGTGGTAATATCTAAGAGCTAAAGAATAATATAAATAAAACTACAGTTTTTCAATTTTTTGTTGAGACTTATTACCTTTTTTATCAGCCAACTCTATTATATAAATTCCTTTACTAAGTGTAGATATATTAATTGATGCTTTCACATTAAAAGATTGTTGAATTAAAATCCTTCCCGTAAAATCATAAATTGTTAATGTTGAATTTGTGAAATTTGGTGACGAAATTGAACAAATATCAGAAATAGGATTCGTAACAGTTATATCCTTAGCTGTTAAATTTTGTTCACTAATGCCTGTAGTAGAAGTGAAATTGAGATTTATTGTTGCAGTTGATGTTGCAGGAGGAGTCCCATTGTCAGTTGCGAATACATGAATAACTTTGTTTCCAGAATTTATATTTCCTGGAGCATGTAATTCTAAAGATGCAAAATTCCCTGCATTATATACATCAGTTAATCCATTTATTCCTGGTGCATTATAGGTAATTGTAGTAATTTGATTTTGTTCTGGAGAAAGAAAGTTGATCTTTAGTGCAAATGAATCTACAGATGAAATTGTGATCGTATCGCATCCAACTGGTAAATTTACGATAGGAGGAATATTGTTTCCTGATGCACAAACATTGAAATAAAAATACTGATTATCTAAAGCATCAATACCGTCATTATTTCCGAAAGGACCATCAAATGCAACACCAGGTTGATCAAATTGCCCAATCTGTATATATTCAATTCCATTTCCTTTATTAATGCCAACTGTTGCTGGGTCACCATAAAGCCCACCAATGCCATTTGACGCATCTCCCGTTGTCCATTGCATATCTTTATAGCAAAATGAAATATTATCACTATCAGGTATAATCGAATCAAGGTTGTTTGATATAATCATTTGAAATGTATTAACTAAATTGGATTGAGTATCGTAATATCCAACATTTTCCCATTGAATAATTAAGGAGGAGCTCGTTAGTTTATAATACACTAATCCACTTGTAAAATCACGTGTATCAACATCTGCCCAAAATGGAGCAATCATTTCATATAAATTATTTGGAAAGGGTGTTGATGTAAAATCTGAATAAGGATTTATCATTGACAAATTTCCGTTATTATTAATATATACATCACTTATAGGATCTCCATAAAAACAAAAACTAAATGGAAGAGGTATTACATTCGATGACCAATCATCATTTCTATATTCTGGAGGAAGTCCCGGACCACCATTTACGCCAGACCCATCAAATGATACAATGTTCCAAGTTGGATCGCGGTCTATCCAACAATTACATCCATTTGTTGCATTATGGGCTACTTTATTAGTAATAATAAACGGATGTAAACCCTTTGCATCGTAATTAACAAAATGCTCTTTTCCTGTTAATTTCCCAGCTTTCTTAATAGCATTGATCTTATTCATATCAACCGTCTTTACATCTTGTTGTGCATATAATACAGTTGAACTTATCACAAAAATAATTGCCGTAAATAGTTTTAGTAATTTCATGTTATTAAAGTTAGTAATAGTTATTTTAAAATTTTTATTCGAATATACTAAGAAATATTTAACAATTGGAATAACCAGCCGTTTGTTAACACCCCACCAATGATTTCTTTACCCGAATTCCTCATTTCAATATTTTTTTAACGTTACTTTCGTAAGATAAGCCCGAAAACATCCATTTACTCATCCTCCACAGGGAACGAGTTTTTAACATAGTCACATAATACAATGAAAAAAACAAAATCAAACAGCACCGATTATTCCAAGGAGATCAAACGCATCAGTATTGATGTTTTTAAAGAGCACCCTTATAAATCGTACAACTATAAACAAATTATTAAGAAATTTCAACAGGAACCTTTTTTCGAGGAGGCAGCAGTTTTTTTAGCAGCCTTAGAAGAAGAGCAATTACGTAAACTTACGATCAACTGTATCGAAGAACTTGCCATTGCAGGAGAGCTCGAAGAAACGGATCGTGGTAAGTTCCGTTTATTTCCTACCGAACATTTTATCACCGGACGAATTGATATCACCTCTAGTGGCAATGCCTATGTGATTAATGAAGAATTTGAAGAGGATATTTTTATTCCTAAAACACATACTGTAAACGCCATGAATGGTGATCTGGTTAAGGTCAGCCTTTATGCGCGCAAAAAAGGAAGTCGCTCAGAAGGCGAAGTGGTTGAAGTACTCGAACGTGCAAAAACGGAATTCGTAGGCACATTACAAATTTCAGATCGCTTTGCTTTTCTAACCTCTGATAACCCTAAAAATAAAGTAGACATCTTCATCCCGCTTAATAAATTAAATGGAGCATCGCAAGGTTCAAAGGCGGTTGCCAAAATTATTGAATGGAATCCCGATGCTAAAAATCCTTCGGGTGAGATTGTAAAAGTTCTAGGCTTTCCAGGTGAGAATAATGCCGAGATGGATGCCATTCTCATCGAATACGGTTTCCCACTTTCGTTCCCTGTTGATGTTGAAAAGGAGGCGGAAGAGATCCCCTATAAAATTCCAAAGAAAGAAATTGCTGCTCGTAGAGATTTTAGAAAGGTTCCAACGTTCACCATCGATCCAGTAGATGCAAAAGATTTTGATGACGCCCTTTCTGTTCAGAAATTACCAAGTGGAAATTATGAGGTAGGAATTCATATTGCCGATGTTTCTCACTATGTGCAACCTGGAACTGCATTGGATACAGAAGGATTTAATCGGGCAACTTCTATCTATTTGGTGGATCGTGTGATCCCAATGTTACCAGAGAAGCTAAGTAACAATGTTTGTTCATTACGCCCTGGCGAAGATAAATTATGTTACTCCGCAGTTTTTGAGATTGCCGAAGATGCAGAAATCATCAACGAATGGTTTGGCAGAACAGTAATTCATTCGCAACGAAGATTCTCCTATGAAGAAGCACAACTCGTAATAGAAACAGGCGAAGGAGATATGCTTGAAGAGATTCAAACGCTCCAGAGATTGGCGCTACTACTTCGTAAAAAACGTTTCCAAAATGGTGCTATAACTTTCGATAAGGTGGAAGTGAAATTTAAACTGGATGAAGCAGGAATGCCAATCGGTGTTTATCTAAAAGAAAGCAAAGACAGTAATAAGTTGATCGAAGATTTTATGCTGCTTGCCAACCGAAAGGTTGCCGAATTTGTTGGAAAAAAACTAGCTCAAGAAAAAGGCAAAGAATATCCTTTTGTTTACCGCGTCCATGACTCTCCCTCCTCTGAAAAACTAGCAAATTTCTCTTTATTCGCAGGAAGGTTCGGACATTCCATCAATACAAAATCCGACAAAGATGTTGCACACTCCCTCAACAAATTAATGAAGGAAATTAAAGGTACGAAGGAGCAAAATGTACTCGAGCAACTAGCAATTCGTACGATGGCGAAAGCAATTTACACCACTAACAATATTGGTCATTACGGATTAGCATTCGATTACTACACCCATTTCACTTCTCCAATTCGTCGTTACCCTGATGTGATGGTGCATCGCTTACTTGATCATTATCTAAAAAATGGAAAGCCAGTAAAAGCAGATGAAATCCAAGCACAATGCAAGCACAGTACCGATATGGAAATTCGTGCTTCAGAAGCTGAACGTGCATCAATAAAATTCAAGCAAGTGCAATACATGATTGGCCACGAAGGTGAAGTTTTTGATGGCTTAATTTCAGGTGTTACTGAGTGGGGATTATATGTTGAGTTAGTAGAAAATAAATGCGAAGGATTAATTCGTGTTCGTGATCTTGATGATGATTTTTACGATCTCGATGAAAAAAATTATTGCTTGATAGGAAGAAGAAATCATCGTAAATTTCAGTTAGGGGATTCCGTAAAAGTGCAACTTAAAACAGCTGATCTTGCTCGCAAGCAAATCGACTTCCTCCTCGATGATCCAAGTCGCTTGCCTGATTCATTTTCCAAAAGCCCATCTAACTCCAACTTTAAACATTTTGGCGAATCATCCTTTAAACCAAATCATGGCTCCAAGCCAGAGAAGAAGCATAAAGGAAATAGTAAGGGTGGATCAAAAGGAAAGTCTAAAAAGAGTAGATGGTAGGTTTTAGGGGTATATGAACAATTGCTTGGTGGTTATCAATAATTTCACTGCTCTACAAGTATCAATTGTAATTATCTTCGCGGCACATGCTACTCCTCACTCCTCAAAAATTTACAGATTACGAATTAATCGATTGTGGCGATTTCGAAAAACTGGAAAGGTTTGGAAAATATATTACAATACGCCCTGAACCTCAAGCGGTTTGGCAACGAAGAATGCCTACTTCCGAGTGGAATAAAGTGGCCCATGTTAGGTTTCAGGCAAAGTCAAGTTCTGCTGGTATCTGGGTAAAGCTTAAAAAGGAAATGCCCGATCAGTGGAAGATCAAGTATAATATTGGAGGAAGAGCAAATGCCGAAATCACTTTTCGTTTAGGATTAACTTCTTTTAAACACGTTGGTATTTTTCCCGAGCAAGCGGTTAACTGGGATTTTAGTTATGATCAAATTACCGAAATTAAAAAGACGGTTCCTGTTCCTCGTGTACTTAACCTATTCGCTTATACCGGTGGTGCGTCGTTGGCAGCTAAAGCAGCTGGCGCAGATGTAATTCACCTTGATTCTATAAAGCAAGTTGTTTCATGGTCGAAGGAAAACATGGAATATTCGAACTTAAAGGATATTCGATGGTTAGTGGAGGATGCAAGCACTTTCGTGAAGAGAGAACAAAAACGCGGAAAAACGTATCATGGAATCATTCTGGATCCTCCGGCATTTGGCCATGGCCCTAACGGAGAAAATTGGAAACTAGAGGAAATGATCAATGAAATGATTCATAATGTTGCTGATTTGCTCGAACCAGAAAACTCATTTCTAGTGCTAAACACGTATTCTCTAGGTTTTTCAGCAATGATTATCAGAAACCTGCTAGCAGAAGCATTCCCTAAACGGATGAATAAAGCCCAATACGGTGAAATTTATCTCGATGCAACCTCAAAAGTTCAACTTCCATTAGGAGTTTTTGGAAGATTGGCCGTATAGTCTAACTTTTACACTCTTTCAACGTAAGAAATCAGTCTAATTACCGTTATGTTATTTAACGGATCATTCTCCGTAACTTTGTTATGATGCAATCAACCGATTCCAACTACCGCGAACTCTTAAATAAGCTGGATGCTTTCATCCGGAAATATTATATTAACCAGTTAATTCGTGGAGGTATTTATGCCTTTACATTACTGTTAGGATTTTATCTAGCTGTAACGTTACTCGAATCATTTGCTTGGTTTAGTACCTCTGTTCGTTCCGTTTTATTTTATTGTTACCTCTCTGCAACTGCAATTGTTTTGTGGAAATTAGTTTTTGTTCCACTCTCAAAACTCTATCACTTAGGACCAGTAATCAGTCATACCACAGCAGCGAATATTATTGGTGAACATTTTTCTCACATTAAAGATAAACTATTAAACACGTTACAGCTGCATGATCTTGCCGATGTAAATAAAGATCAGATCTCTTTAATTCATGCGAGTATCAATCAGAAAAGTGAAGAGCTTCGTCCTATCCCTTTTACCTCAGCAATTGATCTTCGTAATAACCGTAGATATTTAAAATATGCAGCAATCCCTGCCGTCATCTTTTTAGCCGTTTTAATTGGTGCTCCAAGTTTAATTACTGATCCAACAAAACGTTTATTACAACACAATACAACCTTTAGCAAACCTGCTCCTTTTGATTTTAATATTCTCAATAAAAAATTACAAGTTGTACAGTTCGATGATTTTACACTTGATTTGAAACTGAGAGGAAAAGAAATTCCTCAAGAGGTATTTGTGCAAATTGGAGAAAATCAGTTCCGTTTAGAAAAAGAAAATATAGTAAACTTTCACTATGCTTTTAGAAATGTTCAATCTGATATTGAATTCAGATTATTAGCTGATGGCTATAGTTCATCAGAGTATATTTTGCATGCAGTACCAAATCCTGTTTTGGTAAATTTCAGTATTAGATTGGATTACCCATCATATCTTGGTAAAAAGAACGAAGAGTTGAAAAACACAGGAGATATGATTGTCCCTGCAGGAACACGCATTTCGTGGAACTTCGGAACTCAGAACACCAGTTCTTTACATTTACGCTTTACAGATACTACTTATACGTTAGCGAATTCTGAAGAAAATCAATACCAGTTTCAAAAACGATTTATCCAAGGCTCACAATACAGTATTCGTACTTCTAATAAATTCATGGATTCGAAAGATTCTATGCAGTATAGCATCATTGTCATTCCTGATCAATTTCCAACTATTCAAGTAGAGCAGCAGCAAGATTCTTCTTCGTACCAGCGTATGTATTTCCGTGGGCTAGCTCATGATGATTATGGCTTAAGTAAGTTACAGTTTCGTTATCGATTTATTAAAAGGGATGGTCAGGATGTTGTTGAGCAACCGTTATCAACGTCGCTTCCTGTCAATAGAAGCTCAATGCAAGAACAGTTTTTTCATTATTGGGATTTAAGTGCTTTGGATGTTAAACCTGGTGATGAGTTGGAATACTATTTTGAAGTGTGGGATAATGATGGTGTACAAGGACCTAAATCGGCACGTTCACAATCTAATATTTTTAAAGCCCCATCATTAAGTGAATTAGCAAAAGATGCCAATGAGAAAAATGATGCAATGAAGGATGATTTAGAAGCTAGCATGAATAAGGCTAAAGAACTTCAAAAGCGGTTGAACGATATCAATAAAGATTTGCTCAATAAAAAGAGTCTTGATTACGAAGATCGTAAAAAGATGAGCGACGTATTGAAAGAGCAGAAAGAGCTAGAAAAGAAGATTGAAGACATCAAAAAGCAAAATCAACAAAATACTAAGCAGCAAAACGAGTTTAAAAAAGTTGATCCTGATATTGCCGAAAAACAACGTCAGCTAGAAGAGTTATTCGATAAGTTAATGTCGCCTGAAATGAAAAAGATGATGGCAGAGATGGAGAAATTGATGGCAGAAGTTGACAAGACCAAGCTTCAAGAAATGATGGACAAAATGAAGCTTGATAACAAGGATCTGGAAAAACAACTGGATCGTACATTGGAACTTTTCAAGCAAATGGAGTTGGATAAAAAGATGAAGGAAACTGCCGATAACCTTGATCAGCTTTCAAAAGATCAGGAAAAACTTGCAGATAAAAGTGAGGAGAAAAATGCTGATGCCGATAAGCTAAAAGACCAACAAGATTCGTTAGGGAAAAAGTTTGATGATATTAAGAAGGATCTTAAAGACATTGAAAAGAAAAATGAAGAGCTTGATTTTTCGGAAGACTTAAAAAGTTTCGAAAAAGAGGAAGAGTCGATTGACAAGGACATGAAAGAAAGTTCGGATCAATTGGAGCAAGGTAAAAGCGGGAAGGCTAAGAAACCTCAAAAAGATGCTGCCAAAAAGATGAAAGAGCTTTCTGATAAAGTTAAGTCTCAGCAAAAGCAAGCACAAGAAGAACAAGAGGAAGAAGACGAACAAGCGTTAAGGGCATTACTTGAAAATTTGCTTCGGTTCTCCTTCGATCAGGAAGCATTAATGGAAGACTTGAAAAAAGTAGACATTAATAATCCGCGTTATTTGGTAATGGCACAAACTCAACGAAAGTTGAAGGATGATTCGAAAGTTATTGAAGATTCATTGTTGGCATTAAGTAAACGAGTGGCTCAAATATCTTCTAATGTTAATGAACAGATAACCGATATAAATGCCAATACCGAAAAGGCATTGGATAATTTACAGGATCGTCAGGTAGCGATGGCTCGATCGAACCAACAGTTTGTGATGACGGCCGTTAATAATTTGGCATTGATGTTAAGTGAAACGTTGGATCAAATGCAGCAGGCGATGAAACAGCCAAGTAGTGGAGAATGTAAAAAGCCTGGAAAAGGGAAACCGAAGCCTGGTCCAACTGCTGGTGATGTTAAAAAGATGCAGGAAAAGTTGGCAAAGCAACTTAAGGAGATGAAGGAGAAATTGGATAAAGACGGAAAATTGCCGAATGGCAAGAAACCAGGTGAAGGACAAGGAGGAATGAGTGAGCAGTTAGCACGGATGGCTGCGCAACAAGAAGCGTTAAGAAATGCGATTCAGGAAATGAATCAAAAGGACAATAAAGATGGGCAAGGAAAGCTGGGTGACCTCAATAAAATCGCCCAACAAATGGAAGAAACGGAAAAGGACATTGTGAATAAACGTATTTCTGACATGACCCTGAACCGTCAACAGGAAATTTTAACACGCTTATTAGAATCTGAAAAGGCAGAGCGGGAACGTGATAAAGAAGAGCGTAGAGAGTCAAGTGAGGCGAAAGATATTTCACGAACTCCTCCACAATTTGAAGAATACAAAAGGTTAAAAATGAGGGAAACTGAATTGTTGAAAACCATCCCGCCATCCTTCTCAACCTTTTACAAAAACTTAGTTAATTCGTACTTCCAAAGTATTGAAGATTGATATGATGAACACAGAGAAGCAAACATTCAACTTACAGATAGTATCACAACCTGAAAGCATCAACTTAGTTGAGAAGCTTATTGATGATATTAAGGCTGAATATAATATTCATGAAGAGTGCTATGGTAATATGTTGGTTGCCGTTACTGAAGCGGTAAATAACGCCATGCAACATGGAAATAAGTATGATCCAGATCTTAAAGTAAATATTGCCTATGAGGTTGATTCTGAACAAATTGGCTTTATTGTTTCAGATGAAGGCCCAGGCTTTGATTTTATGAATATTCCTGACCCAACCGACCCTGAGAATTTAGAAAGACCAACTGGTCGTGGTGTTTTCTTAATGAAGCATTTAGCTGATCAAATTGTCTTTTCAGATAACGGGAAGGTTGTAGAACTTTATTTTAAGACAGGTGGTCATATTGAAGAGTAGTTTAATTCTTTTTATGGATTAATTTTATTTAAATGGCTATTAATTTTTTTAATGCTGACGTTAACTACACTATAAAAGGTAAGTTAAAGATTAAGGCATGGTTGATTTCTACAGCTAAAAATGAAGGTTTTATTATAAACTCACTGAACATAATTTTATGTTCAGATGAGTATTTATTTAATCTCAATAAAGAGTTTTTAAGTCATGTTACTTATACTGATATTATCACTTTCGATTATGGCGAACGACGCTATAGCCTAGAGGGTGAGTTGTACATTAGTATTGAACGAGTACGGGAAAACGCATCCACTTTAGGTATTACAATGACCAACGAGTTACACCGTGTAATAGTACATGGGCTTTTACATTTATGTGGCTATAAGGATAAGTCGAAAGGTAATAAGGCTATTATGTCAAGTAAAGAGGATCACTATCTTTCATTGCGTAAGTTTTTATAAACTAATGTTTTAACAAGTAATTCGGCATTTTCACCACTTTTTATTATTTGTGTTATAGGCGTGGAGGTGAATCGCCATTCTTTTGGTGTTGTTTCACGTGATTTGAAGGTTATTCACTTTTAGTGGCTGATAACTTTTTACTTTTAAAGTGTTGATCATCAATAAATTAATGTACATTTATAGTTCAATTTACTTAATATGTTTCACGTGGAACAAATGAAATATCCCGATTACGATGTGATAGTTGTGGGTGCTGGTCATGCAGGATGTGAGGCAGCAGCAGCGGCGGCAAATATGGGTTCAAAGGTGCTTTTGATCACCATGAACATGCAAAATATTGCTCAAATGAGTTGTAATCCTGCTATGGGAGGTATTGCTAAAGGTCAAATAGTGCGTGAAATCGATGCTTTGGGAGGCTATTCGGGCATCGTAAGCGATCGCAGTTCAATACAGTTCCGAATGCTTAATCGTTCAAAAGGTCCTGCTGTGTGGAGCCCTAGAGCGCAGAATGACCGTATGCTTTTTGCCGCTGAATGGCGGAAAATGCTCGAACAAACACCAAATGTTGATTTTGTACAGGATATGGTTAGTAGTATTAAGCATGAAAATGGTCGTATTACAGGGGTGAATACTTCTATGGGCTTATCTTATAATGCTAAAGCAGTAGTACTCACCAATGGAACCTTTCTAAACGGCATTATTCATATTGGAGAAAAGCAATTTGGTGGAGGAAGATCGGGTGAAACTGCTTCAACTGGAATTACAGAGCAATTAGTTGGATTAGGCTTTGAAAGTGGGCGTATGAAGACAGGAACCCCTCCTAGATTAGACGGAAGATCGCTTGATTATAGTAAAATGGAAGAACAATTTGGTGATGAAAACCCAAGTAAGTTTTCGTTTACCGATACCCCCAAGTTGGTTAATCAGAAGAGCTGTTTTATGGCTTATACCAACGAAAAGGTACATGAGATCCTCCGTACTGGATTCGAGCAATCTCCAATGTATACAGGCCGTATTCAAGGCCTCGGACCACGTTATTGTCCGTCAATAGAAGATAAGATTACTAGATTTTCTGAACGTGATCGTCATCAACTTTTTGTTGAGCCAGAGGGTTGGGAAACGGTTGAAATTTACTTAAACGGATTTTCATCATCATTACCTGAAGATGTTCAATATCGTGCTTTACGAAGCATTGAAGGTTTCGAAAATGTAAAAATGTTCCGTCCAGGTTATGCCATCGAATATGATTATTTCCCACCCATTCAGTTAAATCATACGCTAGAAACAAAGCTCGTAGAGGGCTTATATTTTGCCGGACAGATCAACGGAACTACTGGATATGAAGAAGCAGCCTGTCAAGGTTTAATGGCTGGTATCAATGCACATCGAAAAATCAACAATCTGAATCCTGTTATTTTAAGTAGATCGGAAGCATATATCGGAGTACTAATTGATGATTTAATTACGAAGGGTACTGATGAACCATATCGCATGTTTACAAGTAGAGCCGAATTCAGAACTTTGCTTCGTCAGGATAATGCTGATATCCGTTTAACACCTTTAGGATATGAAATTGGACTTGCTAGTAAGGAAAGAATGGATGCCGTTAATTCAAAAGTGTCTGGTAATCAATTAGTTATAAATTTATTAAAGAATACCAGTGTTACACCGGAGGAAGCAAATCCTTGGTTAGAATCGATGGGAACAGATCATATTCGTCAGAAAGCAAGATTTAATAATTTGCTGGGGCGACCTCAGATTTCATTAAAACCGATGATTGAAGCTTTTCCACAACTAGCTTTAGTGATGGCTGAGGCTAACGTTACCGACGAGTTTTTGGAGCAAGCAGAAATCAATATTAAGTACGAGGGATATATTCTTAAAGAATCTGAACTAGCTGAAAAGATGAATCGGTTGGAATATATTATCATAAAAGATGATTTCGACTTTTCGAATATTCATTCAATTTCTACGGAAGCAAAACAAAAATTGGCGCAAATTCGTCCAAAAACGTTAGGCCAGGCTTCACGTATTTCTGGCGTTACTCCTTCTGATTTGTCGGTTTTGATGGTTCATTTAGGTCGTTAGATGTTTCACGTGGAACTAATTTCTCTTGATAAACTTGAAAAAACAATTGCCTACAGAGCGTTAGATGATTATAAATCCTATTAAATTCGCTTAAATTACCCCTATTAAATGCCGGAATTACTGCTCAATTGCCCTATATGTGCTTCAAATAAGCTTTCTTATTCGTTTGAATGCCTTGATTATACAGTGACACGTGAAACATTTGTTATCCAGAAGTGTGATTCTTGTAGTTTCTTATTCACCAATCCTCGTCCTAAGATTGATGAAATCTCTAAATATTATAAATCAGATACTTACATATCGCATACCAACTCTGTAAAGGGGCTATTAAATAAGGTTTATCAAGCCATTCGTGATCGTGCAATACGTAAAAAGGTAGAATTAATCGAGTCTTATGGTCCTTTACCCAAAGCAATACTAGATTATGGCTGCGGAACGGGTGAGTTTTTGTCAAAGGCGAAGGCTGCTGGCTGGGTTTCTTCTGGTTTAGAACCCGATCCTGATGCAAGAAAGCTCGCAATAGCCAATCACGACCTAAAGGTTGGACAATTAACTGATTTACAATTGTTTGAAAAGGCGCAATTTGGTGTTATTACACTATGGCACGTATTGGAGCATGTACATAGTTTGCAAGAAACAATTGCGCAATTCCATAGGATTTTAAGTGCTGAAGGCGTACTTATTATTGCAGTGCCAAACTGTAAAGGGTTAGATGCACAAGAGTATAAATCCTATTGGGCAGCATATGATGTTCCACGTCATTTATATCATTTTTCACGAGAGGATATGACCTTATTAATGGAAATAAACGGATTTAAAATTGACTCCATACAACCAATGTTTTTTGATCCATTTTATATCTCTTTACTCAGTGAGAAATATAAAAACGGATGGATGAATCCTCTTAAAGCATTTTTAATGGGCATAAAAACAACCTTAAAAGGTAAAGGAAATATCGATTTAAATTCAAGTTTAGTATACGTGATTAAGAAGAAATGATATTTAAATAGCATAAATGGAGTGATTAATGAGTGGGTATAATTCCACGAATACTTGTTAAAAGAGTGATAATTCCAATCAATAATAAGGCTTCCCATATACGTGGAAC
This sequence comes from Bacteroidota bacterium, assembly GCA_031423735.1. GTDB lineage: Bacteria > Bacteroidota > Bacteroidia > AKYH767-A > OLB10 > JANXSD01. Next base: position 26,705 of record JANPGA010000182.1, read on the forward strand.
ATGATCTACGAGGTCTTTTAAAAGCAGAGTAGTTTTCGAAGTATTTTTTAAATTGCTAGGCAATCAACTATAAATGGATTGAAAAATGGAAAATCGAATCACAATAATAGAAGTTAAAAATATTGAAGAATTTTCTGAAGCAAAAAATTTGATCTTGGAATATGTAATATGGCTCAGCATGGAAGGTGGTCTAGAGGTGAAAGCTATTTTGTCTTCTCAAAATTTTGATAAAGAAATGGAGACATTGCCATCAACTTATGGGAATCCTAATGGTGGAATATTTATAGCGAAAAATAATGGCAAAGCAGTCGCTGTTGCAGGAATAAAAAGATTTAGTAATACAGATTGTGAGGTAAAAAGAATGTTTGTACAAAAGGATAGTAGAGGTTTGGGAGTTGGAAAACTATTACTGATGAACTGCATCGAAATAGCAAAAAAGTTAAACTACAAAATAATCAAACTTGATACTGCCGATTTTATGAATTCTGCAATAAAGCTATATATAGATAATGGCTTTGTTGAAATCCCAGCCTATAGGGAAAATATGCACGAACATGCCAGATACTTTGAATTAGAGTTGAAGAGTTGATTGATGGATTAGGAGAATAAATATCTCAAAATAAAAGCAAAAATTTCTGATTAGTAAAATTGCAGCAACCTTGTTTCCACAAAACATTTGAATTATAACCCAAAACATAAGGGGATTTCACTTTCGCCAATCCGATGACCGTTATAAAAGAATTCATTAATAGCTTTAAAAACTAATATTTTAAAAAAGTAAATGAAACCAATTTTTTTTGCAAAATCATCTGAATTTAGAAAATGGCTAGATAAAAACCATAAGAAGGAAACTGAACTAGTGGTTGGCTTTTATAAAATTAATAGTGGAAAGCCAAGTATTACATGGTCTCAATCTGTAGATGAAGCACTTTGCTATGGCTGGATAGATGGCATACGAAAATCAATCGACAAAGACAGTTATCAAATTCGGTTTACGCCACGAAAATCAACGAGTATTTGGAGTGCGATTAATATTAAAAAAGTAGAAACGCTTACTAAAGCAGGCCTCATGCAATCAGCAGGACTTGCTAGTTTTAAAAAGCGGAAGGATGATAAATCTAGTGTTTATTCATACGAGAATGTTGAATTGGCGCTGTCGCCAGAATTGGAAAAGCCATTAAAAGCTAACAAAGAGGTTTGGGATTACTTTCAATCACTTGCACCTTGCTACAAAAAGCTTTCAATACATTGGGTTATGAGCGCAAAGCAAACGACAACACAACTAAAGCGACTAAAGGAACTGATTTTTGATTGTGAGGCAAAATCCAATAAATGGAAAGATAATAGGTACAATAAAAAAGGATAAACAAGATTAATAATGTATTATGATTTGAATCCTATAATTATAGTCATTTGCGTTAAGGTAGAATCTCGATTACTAATGGAATTCTATAGATCACGACATCACTAAAAAGCACTTTATCTAATTCACGAGCTAGAAAAACAAATGATATTATCAATAACTAAAATAGAATTAAATTCTTACTCCAAACTTCTTGCTTTTTTTAAATTTAATGGACAAATTATGGCGGAGTTAAAGCAGTCGAAGTGCATAAAATATAAAGCCACAGGTAGCTGGAATTTAAAATGTTGGTACACCATGACCTTATGGGACGATGAAAATGAAATTAATAATTTTTATCGCAACGGAATCCATTTGGAGGCTATGAAAAAATCTAAAACATTTTCTACTAACATTCAATCTAAAAGATTACCCAAGGAGGATTTTATTAGTTGGACAGAGGTAAAGATGTTGTTTAGTGATCGTTAAGAATTGGTAATAACATGCCCTAAAAAAAGTTTACAGCTTTGTGAATTGATCCAGATATACTTTTACTATACTCCTATGAAAAAAACAAATCCAAAGATTATGTATTACTAAAAAAAATTATTTTTGAATGAAGGATATAAAGCAATAATTTAATTGTACTGATTCAAATGAAAATACGACCAGAAGATTTAACCGAAAATGGTTACGTTCTACTTGATAGCCTTGGACATAAGGAAATTATTCCATTTGTAAGAACCTACTTAAATAAACGGACTCCGATTTCATTGTTTTATATGATTAGCAACATCTTAATTGCGGGAATAATAGTTTTCTGGTTTTGGAAAAATTATGGAACAGAAAAATTCAAATTTGATGACGGCTTTACACATTTATCCTACGGGCTTGCAATTGCATTTGGACTAATTCCATTCCACGAATATATTCATGTATTGGCCTATAAATCACAAGGAGCATTGAAGACGTCTTATGATGCTAACTTTAAAAAGTTTTATTTTATGGCCATAGCCGACAAGTTTGTAGCAAATAAAGGTGAGTTTAGAATAGTAGCACTTGCACCATTTGTAGTAATTACAATAACGCTAATAATTTTATTGTGTTTTACAAATAGAAATTGGGACTTTACCATTCTAGGAGTGATGCTTACCCATACTGCATTTTCGTCAGGTGACTTTGGAATACTGAGCTATTTTGATTTTCATAAAGAAAAAGAAATTGTAACCTATGACGATAAGGAAAACAACATTTCCTTTTTTTATTGGAAGAAAAAATAGAATAATTCTTGTAAGTTCATTTTGCAATATGTTGTATGAAAAAATTCATAGAAATATTTTTGAATGGATTACCATTGGTATATTAAAAGAAATTATATGCTAATAACATGTTTAATTAGGAATATTCAAGTTTTTTAACTCTTGAATGCTCTACAATTTTCTATTTGTTTGGCAAATAAAGTCTATATTTTTCCAACTTATAAATCTATTCACTATCTTCTTTTGAATTCTTTAATTACGGTTCTCAAGTTTATGAGATTGCTCCTGTTTTGAAATATTTTTTATTTATTAAAAATAGATTGGTTTAAAAATTAATCATAAAAAGCACCTCGGTTCGTTTCAATAGTGTTTCAACTAACATAAAATAGACGTACATTTACAAGCTATGACAATAACTATAATTGTAATATTTTGTGTCCTTCTTCTCATTGCATACGCTTTTGATTTGACAGCTTCCAAGACGAAAGTCCCATCAGTAATTCTATTGTTACTGTTGGGTTGGATCGTGAGGCAACTTACAGGATGGTTTAACTCTCAACTTCCGGATTTAACACCCGCTCTTCCTGTTTTAGGAACTATAGGATTAATTTTAATTGTGCTTGAAGGTTCTTTAGAACTCGAACTTAACAAATCCAAGTTAGGACTAATTAAAAAATCTTTTTTCGGTGCACTATTCCCGATACTTGCTTTAGCTTCCCTGCTTGGATTAGCATTTAGTTATTTTGGGAACTTTGGCTTAAAGGACAGTTTGACCAATGCAATTCCATTTTGTGTAATAAGTAGCGCCATTGCAATTCCAAGTGTTAGAAATTTATCAGCAACTAACAAAGAGTTCGTGATTTATGAAAGTAGTTTGTCGGATATATTCGGTGTCCTCCTCTTCAATTTCCTTGCATTAAATGATACTATTGATACATATTCATTTGGGCACTTTGCTATCCAAATTCTGATTATCACTGTTGTTTCATTCATTGCAACAATAGGACTTTCATTTTTATTAAGTAAAATCGAGCATCACATAAAGTTTATTCCAATAATCCTCCTCGTAGTTTTAATCTATGCAATTTCAAAAATATATCATCTTCCTGGTCTTATTTTTATTTTGATTTTTGGCTTATCGATTGGGAATCTTGATGAGTTGAAAAGATTTAAGTGGATTAATAGATTTAAGCCGGACGAGTTGAGTAAGGAGGTAGTCAAATTCAAGGAGTTAACAATTGAATGTGCTTTTTTAGTAAGAGCGTTGTTCTTTCTGCTTTTTGGTTACTTAATAGAAACAGCCGAAGTGCTGAATACAGATACTTTGGTGTGGGCTATTGGTATTGTATTTTTTATTTATGTTTTTCGATTTTTTCAACTTAAAGTTTCTAAACTGCCTTTGCAACCATTATTGTTTGTTGCACCTAGAGGTCTAATTACTATTTTACTTTTTCTATCTATTGAACCAAACCATACTATTTCATTTGTAAATAATTCACTTATCATTCAGGTTGTTATTTTAACTGCCTTTTTGATGATGATAGGATTAATGACCAACAAACCTCAACAAGAGTGATTAGAAACATATAACATTTCTTTTTCGAAACTGTATGGGTAGTGTTTTTGTATATTGTTTTTCAAACTTTTATTTATAGATTTGTATAAACGTAGTATTACTACTTAAACATTATGAAGTATTTTAGATCCTGGTATAGAAGAAATTGTTATTAGTGATTTATCGTTTTATAAATTAAATTCAAAAAAATACTTGTAAAATTCCATCTTCGAATAAAATAAAATTCTTTTAAAATGAAAAAAATAATTACTTTACAAATTCTCTTTATTCTATTTTCTATTCAATCAAAAGCTCAAACTGGATTGTACGTTCCACAATTGGCGGCATTTGATGCAGCAATGACGAATTTATTAAGTACGTATAATATTCCTGGGGGACAGTTGGCGATAACTTATAAAGGCAGGTTAGTATATAACCGAGGATTTGGTTTTTCTAATACCTCTACACTTGATAGTGTTCAACCCAACAGTATTTTTCGTGTAGCGAGTATTTCAAAAACAGTAACCGGTGTTGCTGTTATGAAACTTTATGAACAAGGGTTGATAAATCTTGACGCGAAAGTATTTGGTGCATCAGGAATTTTAAATGATGCCATCTACCAAAACATTTTGGATCCTCAGGTTAATAACATTACTGTGAGAAATCTGTTGCAACATAGTGGTGGGTGGAACAGCGCTGTATCCGGCGATCCAATGTTTGATGCATATAATATCGCAACTGTAATGGGCACCACTCCTCCTGCTAATCCCTCTGTTGTAGTACAGTATATTCTTTCACACAAAATGCTTGACTTTGCACCTAATACCCAGTATCAATATTCGAACTTTGGTTTTTGTGTTTTAGGATTAGTGATTGAAAAAATTACTGGTCAAAGTTATGATGCATATGTAAAATATAATGTGCTAAGTGCGGCAGGAATCACTGACATGGAACTTGCATTTAATCTTCAATCAAATAAATTACCTAATGAAGTAAACTATTATGATTATCCGAGTGCTCCTCTTGCCTATTCAGTTTATAATAATTTCTCCTTAGTTCCTTGGCCTTATGCTGGATTTAATATTGAAGCAATGGATGCTCATGGTGGCTGGGTAGCATCAGCAGCAGACCTTTGTAAGTTTATGGTTGCAATTGATAAATACGTTTCTAAACCAGATATCTTATTACCTTCAACTATTGATACACTCATTAAGCCATCTTTAAATAATATTAATTATGGATGTGGTATTAATGTTAATGCAAATAACAATTGGTGGCATCTTGGCTCTATTCCCGGTACTACTACAGAATTTGTTGTGAATAGAAATCAACAACTTAATTGGGCTATCCTTTGTAATTCTCGTGATAATGGTGGATTAACTTCTACTGCTGTAGATAACTTAGTTTGGAATAATTTAAGTGCGATTTCTAGTTGGCCAACTTTTGATTTATTTACCGGTGTTGATGAAATTGAAAACAACTTTACATTTGGTATTTATCCTAATCCATCAAGCAAAATAGCAGAAGTTAAATGTCAAACTTCAATCAACAAAAAAACTAATTTAAGAATTTTTGATGTTATTGGGGAGGAAGTTTTTCATACAACAGGAAACAGCAATCTAATTACTATTGATGTGAGTAAATTTAAAAATGGAATTTATTTTATTCAACTTGAAATTAACAATAAATTAGCAACTCAAAAATTATTGGTTCAACATTAATTAAATCTTCTTGTAAAGATTTATATGGGTTATCACCAACTTGATAACTCGTTTCATTATTGAAGGTATTTCCATCTTTATGAGCAGTCTAAATTATATAATTGAAACGTATTTTGTCATATTTAGCGAATAGAAAGATTATGCAATGATAATTATTCTGAAATAATTATCATTTGTTAAAGAAGAGAGGATATTAAACAAACTCCATTGGGTTTTAATTTAAGTAATGTTGCTAGATATTTAATGTAACGATACTTCTAAAATAAGTGAAATGAAAGGGATATTAAACTACATAAATCGAACTCATTTTGTTTTAATTTTGCTTTGCGCATTTCTTCTTGTTTTTGAATCAAGCATAAAAGCTCAAGTAACACGTAAAGTTTTATTTTTAGGCAACAGCTACACAGGAGTTAATAATTTACCACAACTTGTACATGATGTTGCTTTGTCGGTGGGTGATACTTTAGTTTTTGATAGCAATACGCCAGGTGGATATCAATTAATAAATCATAGCCAAGATGTTACAAGCCAAGCAAAAATAATGAACGGTGGTTGGGATTATGTAGTACTTCAAGGACAAAGTCAGGAGCCTATTGTGCTATCCAATCAATTTATTAGTGGTGCCTCTTTTTTAGCGAATCAGATAAAACAGTATAATTCATGTGCAGTAATAATGCCCTACATGACCTGGGGAAGAAAAAATGGTGACGCAAATAATTGCCCTAGTTTCCCTATAGTTTGTACTTATCAAGGAATGGACACAACCCTGAGAGATCGTTATTTGAATCTTACAGCATCTATTCATGGAGAGGTTTCACCTGTTTCTGTAGTTTGGAATTACTTAATACAAAACTATCCAAACATTAATTTGTACCAATCAGACGAAAGTCATCCATCAGCAGAAGGATCGTATGCCGCAGCTTGTTGTTTTTATGCAATGCTTTTTAAAAAGGATCCTACTTTGATTACTTTTAATTTTGGATTAAATGTTACGGATGCTTCTATCATAAAAAGTGCAGCTAAAATGCAAGTGTTCGATAATTTACAATTATGGGATTTTAAGGCGCTGCCAATTGCTGGGATTCGATTTCAAATTGGTCCCGGAAATAATGAAGTAATTTTTAATGCAGCTAACTTAGGAAATAATGAAACTTGTTTGTGGGATTTTGGCGATGGAAATACTTCTTCTATGTCTTATTCTCCACATTCTTATTTAACTGATGGAACATACACCGTTACACTAACTACAACAAATTGCGATTTGCAAGGATTACACACGAGCTTTGCAGATACTTTAATTCAATTTTGTAGCCACACTCCAACCGTTTATACCTCTCAACCCTGGGTGTGTAATTTCGATACACTTTGGACTCAACCAGCAGACTCCTATCAATGGCTAGTATACGGAAATCCTATACCTGAAACAAATCAATACCTTGCGAATTATTTACAGTATGGTATTTCGGGTTTTTCTGTAATTTCTACTTTAAATGGTTGTGCTGAATTATCACAAGAGTCTACAGATACCCCTGTTTGGTCAGGCTATTATTTTGATGCTTTAGGAAACCCTTGTATAGGAGATACAGTAAAGTTTGCTGTTTTAAATATCAATGGATTTTTATCGGGATTAGAAAATATTCTTTGGTTTAAAAATGATACGCTATTGCCTTTAATGACCAACGAAGACACTTTATTTATTACTAGCGATGGGAAATACGAATGCAAGGTTATTGACCCGAACTCTAACTGTCCATTAGACACTACTTCTTATTCTATTAATTATAATTGCAATGTAATTAGTGTTAAAGAAAATGATCAGGAAGTAATTTGGAGCCTATATCCTAACCCGGCATCTGAAATTATATCTATTAAAATTTCCAACAACAAAAAAGGAGAAATGATTCAAATTTATAATTCCGTAGGACAATTAGTAAAAGCAAAGGAGATAATTGAAACAGCAGAAATTAAAATTGATGATTTACAAAAGGGTGTTTATTTTGTCCTGATAAAAGGCAATAAACATCATCCGTTAAAATTTATTAAACTGTAGTAGATAATTAAAAATAATTTCAACACAATGAAAAAAACAATTTTAATTATATTAACCATTTCGATATCGTTCTGTTTTGGTTATGCATTTAAAGCAACTATCGCCAATCAAGAAAATGATAAGGTTGCTATAAAAAAAGTGACGGGCATTGGTGGTATCTTTTTTAAATGTAAAGACCCGAAAAAGATGAGAGAATGGTATCAAACTAACCTTGGATTGAGCACCAACAATTATGGTTCTGTATTTGAATGGTATCAAGGTGCAGATAGCACAAAAAAGGGATTTACTCAATGGAGTCCCTTTGGTGAAAAAACAAAATACTTTGAACCTTCAACCAAAGACTTTATGATTAATTACAGAGTTGAAAATTTAGAGGCACTTATTACAGAATTTAAAAAAAGTGGAGTAACTGTTGTTGACACCATGGAAGTAGTTGACTATGGAAAATTTGTTCATATACTCGACATAGAAGGAAACAAAATTGAACTATGGGAGCCTAACGATATTGAATATGAAAAAATGGGTGATCAAATGGGGTTAAAGACAACGAAATAGAAGATCGATAAACAATTAACAATTATTAGTTATAGAATCATTGTTAATATTAATGGGAGTGTAAATTAAACGGTGTAGCAACAATTTATTGGGGTAATTGGGTAATTAGTCTATCAGTAATTCTTGATGCTGCATTTTAATCAACGGAACGGAGTAAATTCTTTTTCCTTTTTATATAGCTCGCTGATTTTTTCTCTTAAAAGTAAATTAATGTTGCTGAGCGATCCTGAGTAGGAAGCCCTGTCAACAAAAAATTTTCCGTTTGAGGTGTTAAATGATTTAAAGCGAACTAATCCGTTCGATTTGTAAGTCGTTGCATCAAACATTTCAAATTTCATTACGTGGTGGCGTGTCAAAAGTTTCCAGATGCCGGGATATAAAAACAATATATTTTTATTTCTGATCATAATTTCAGGATTTTCGGGCTTCTGACGCTGCATAGAAATCCAATACATGCTGTCGCGGCCGTCAGCTCTGCGGCTGTCTTCCAATTCTTTTGAGGTTTTAAAGTTATCCAATGCGTATTGCAGATTTTTCAATTCAACAAAACCATTAATATTTTCTTTTTGCATTTCGACTATTGAAATGAATTCCTTTAAAGGAAATTTTTCATGATACCATTTCGCAAAGTCATCAGTATATTTTGCATTCATTTCCTGGGAACTAATGAAGTTATAGTAGTAACTATGTTTCCGTTCAGAGTAAGCAGCAAAGCCATTAAATATAACTAAGCCTCCTCCATCGTTTGCTCCCAAGCCATAATTTTTATTCATCATATCATTGGCATAACCTATATGTTTTGAACCAGGATTGCCAATGTATTCCTCAAAGCATTTTCTTGCAGCTATCGTTTGTTGCTTCCATTCGTAATAAAGTGCAAGTGATAAAAGTGTTTCAGGATTTTTTTTTGCAGCAGCAAGCGCAGTAAAATATTGGAATGCCTGCTCATAGCTTTCAAATGCTTTAATGGGGTCATTAAAAAGCTCTTTGTTTAATTGGGCTGTAATAGCAGTATCGCCATTTAAAGAATTTATATCATGAAGTATGCCTGTGCCACCGTCAAAGATTGGTTTGTTAGAATCATCGGTAAGAAACCCCGCCTTCTTAATTGAAGGATTGATGTACATTAATCTTCGTATCCCTTCAGTTAGATAAAAAAGATATTGAGAGTTTTGCCTGTCACCTAAATGATAAAGAAATGCTTTGCGAATACACTCTTTATAATCACTTTCATTTAATAAAACTTCAAGCGTTTCTATTTTTGCTTGGGCACTAAGTTTTTCAAATGTTTGTTTATTTACAATGTACTCAGCGCCATTATCTGTTGCACGGTGCAGTTGCATATACTGCTTTAAATAGCTGATGCGCTCATTTATCTGAGGGTGTGATGACAGCAAATCATCAAGACTGTCAACATCCACATTGTCGTCCGGGTCAACATAAATCAACCACTTGAGGCTGTTCCACGAAAATTGCGATTTAATCCAGTCTTCCTCAAATTTAAATTGCGCAAAGTTGCTTAGCCCGGCTGTTAACGAATATCCTGCTGCCGCTGCAAGCGAGAAACCGGTGCTATCGGCAGTGCGCTCCTGCAATTTATTATTATGCGATGAGTTGATGAGCAGTTTAAGATAAGGTCTGCTAGATTTCCTATGCGCTGTTTTAAGATGATTAATAAATGTATGGAGGTAATCACTATTTAAATAATGCGATAACTCATGCCCAAGTATAATTGCTATTGATGATTCATCTTTCATCTCTGCGAGCAACCCTATATTGAAATAAATATTGCCATCGTTAAACGTAAATGCATTCTTATCAGCTATGCGCGTAAGGTAAACATGTGTTTTGTCGCCACCTTTAAGCGAATCATCAAGCAGAGTTTGTAACACACGGTTCAGGTAATCTTCGGCCTCATGCCAGTTAAAATAAATTTTTGCATTATCAATCAAACTCTTGTGCTGGTAAACTATTTCTTCGGCATACAGTGCCAACTCCTTAGCAGACGCTCCGCGTATCTTCTGCGAAACAATCTTATCATACTCTTCTTTTGCATTTAGGTTATAACTATCAGGCACACGGTCGGGGAAAGTATAAGGCACATAGTTGCTGTCAGGCTGCGCATATACACAGGTAGCAATCAGCATCAAGAAATAAAAAAATATGAAACGCATTTTTTTTGACAAAAGTAGGCAAATAAGGAATTAGGTGAATGTCATTAAGTTTAAGGAAATAAATGCACGAGTGTGAGCTCGGCAAAGCCGTTTAGCTAATGCTTCGTTGCGTCTGGAGGACGCACAATGAAGCCTATGTTGCACGGAAGCATGCAGCGATGGAGAGTGCATTATGGAGATTGCATTTATGCAATCGAAGTGAAAAATAGCCTTCCTTATTTTATTTACTTTAAAAAGTTGTTATAAAAAACGTATCAACGCATTGGCGCAATATTTAAGAATAGCTTTCTAAAGTTACTAATTGTTGTTGAAAAATTTGGAGGGTGTAAAACGACTTAAAATCGATCTGTTTAAATACAAAATGAACTATCCTTTTATAATCTGGAGTCTACTTTTTAAGTTTTGCTAACAGATCTTCTAATCCGAGAATATTAATTGATCATTTGGTGTTGTAAACAATCATTATTAAACTCCATTCTCTATTCACTTTTTCTAATCCAATTAAATTTGTGTGATTATTTCCCCATTTACGTTTTATTGTTCCGAAAATATGCTCGTTGATTTCTTGTCGTTGGCGATAAGGTGCTTTTGTGGTTTTTTGCGATTGTTTCATTCATACCTCTTAATTTTATTGTAGATACGAATTACTCATGGAAATTATCTATTTTTAAGGGATTACTTATAAACAAAATTAATAGTGGAATGGGGAGTTAATTCACACTCTGCCGTTATCTGCAATCCTATGGCACCCTGCAAACTTTAAACCGACTGCAAGAAACGAACTGACAAAATCAAATAATAATAGTGGAACAAAACAACGAAACCGAGACACCCCAAAAAGAGAAGACACCATTTTTAAAATGGAATGGTGAGTTCAATTTTGGCAACCTCTTGACTATTTTGGTTATTGTCATTGCGGTTTTCGGACTTTACTATCAGAAGCGAATTGTTGAAACTAAAGTTGACGACTTGCAGACCGTTGTTGCGAAACTTGAAGAAGAAAAACTTAACCGAGAGTGGCAAGGACTTCAAGGAGATGAAAAGGCACTCAATTCGTTTTCATATAATCTTGGCTACACAGTTGACCAGTTTAGAGCAACGGGACAAATAATTAATTACGAGTTTGAGTTTATACTTACAGAATTTAACGAGCTAATTGACTTGTCGCTTAAACGAAAAGACCTAACTCAAGGAGAAAGGAAAAAATTGGAACTATTGAAAGAACGAAACTTGAATAAAAAGGATGTGTTTTTAAATGCCGACATTTATGAAAGTAGAATAACAGAGTTTGAAGAAAAGAATGCACCTAAAAAGGAAAGTTACAAATCCATAGAAGAGTATAATATAGCACGGACAATTTACAACGATACATTACAGAAGCACATTAATATTTTGAAACATCTTCTTGACAGTTTTTTAACTCAACCAGTAAAGAAGTTAAGCAGCATGAACTTGAATTTCTTGAACTACAAAAGAAAAACCAACCGTAAATTATAGAAATAACATGCAAACTCATACGGACACCGCCTTTAATGTAAATCGCTTTGAACACAGTTGTGGTTATACAAACGGTCGTGCTTTTAAACCCTTCTATTTTTTACTTCTTTAACCTCTTCTTCGTGTGTACAATTAAAAAAAATGAAAAAAACAAGATTTGAAGAGTTAGATGCTCTAAGAGGAGTGGCAGCCCTATTTGTGGTTTTCTTTCACTATACATTGAGTAGACCACAAGCTGATTTGGGTTTTAAATTAGGTTCTACTGGAGTAGACTTATTTTTTATTATTAGCGGGTTTGTTATCTTACTAAGCCTTGAACATGTTGAAAAACCCGGACAATTTATAATAAATAGAATATGCAGATTGTATCCGACTTATTGGGCAAGTGTAACCATATCATTTTCAATATTATTAATGCATGCCATATTTAAAATGGATTTTAGTAAATTGATATTATTCAATACTTAGGTAATATGACAATGTTTCAATTTTACTTAGGTATCTCAAATTTAGATGGTCCATATTGGACTATGATTATTGAAATGCTATTTTATATCCTTCTGGTAATATTATTTCAATTTAAACTTTTAAAAAGTTTAAACAGTATTGGAATGGCATTGACTATTTTAATTGTTTTAATTACTCATTACCTATTTAATAATAATCTGGTATATCTCATTTTTAATGGAGTTCCTATTCTGCAGTTCTGGCCATTGTTTTTCAGTGGTATCTTATTTTACAAAATAATTGAGAAAAACGTAAATAAAACTAAATATTATAGTATGATAATTCTTTGCTTAATTTCTCAAATAGTTCTTTTCGATTACTCTGGAAGATCTAAGGATTTTATAGACTATTGGGAATATGCGTTTATGCTAATTTCTTATTTTTCTTTATTTACTCTATTTGTCAATGGTAAGCTCAGATTCATTATCAATAAGCCCTCATTATTTTTTGGTAAAATCTCTTATGCATTCTATTTAACCCATCAAATGATATCATATGGTTTCATTATACCAATCCTAACAAACAAGTTGAATCTTAATTTTTGGATAGCTTCAACTATTGCACTATTTTGTTCTATAGGTCTAGCTACTTTTGTAACTTATTTCATTGAAATTCCCTACAGCAAAAAAATGAGGAATAAACTGTACACAATACTATATAAACGGCAATAAAACGATCGTTTACACTAATTGTTGGTGGCTAGTTTTTTGTAACACTAGAGAATTCAAGAAAATAACCCAACATCGAAAAAAATTATCTTTGTTGAATTTAAACAAATACGAAATGAGTATCCAAAGAAACAAATTATTTTATTTGGCGACAATTGGAATCTTCTCTTACGTTGTTGCCGACATTATACATGAAGTAATAGGAGTCGGCGGGACTTGTTTAATCTTTCAAATATATTTAATAAAATGGGTGATTTTATCTTTCTTTTAGGTATTAAGATAAAAATAACATCAATATTGCCATGCAAATAAGAAATCAGTCAGACAAAGAAACCTTTTTAGGGCTCAAATCAAAGGATAACCAAGCCTATGAAATTTTATATAAATTTTATTACCCTTCGGTAAAAAACTTTATTCTGAAAAACAATGGCAATGAGGATGATGCTAAGGATATATTTCAAGAGACAATAATTGTTCTATTAGAAAAAGTCCCTAAAGATGATTTTAATTTAACCTCGTCCTTAAAAACGTTCATTTTTGCTATTAGTAGTAACCTTTGGTTAAAGCGTCTGAGAGAAGCAAATAAAATAGTGAAAGCAGAAGTAGTGACCTATGAAAGTATTTGTTAGATTATGAAGAGGCGGAAGAAGATCATCAATATGAAAATTCGAATAAAATAGTTAAGGTGTTTAAAATAATGACCCATAAATGCATTGTACTTTTAAAAGCGATATTTTATGATGATAAGAATATCGATACTATTACAAAAGAGTTTGGCTATACCAATAAACATAATGCGCAAAACCAAAAGTATAAATGTTTAGAACAAGCTAGGAAGGGCGAGGAAAACCTAAATTAAAAAATTTGAAAATTGTAGAATATTTTGTTGAGAATAATTCCTAGAAAATAATGATAGAGAAGAAAAATATTTTTGTAATTATTGGGAGTGCAAGTTCGAATTCGGCAAACTTAAAACTAGTTAAAATAATAGAAGAGTTAATTGGGAGCGAATATTCGTTGACGATTTTTAATGATCTAAAAACACTACCGCACTTTGACCCTGAACTATCATTAGAAAATACTCCAGAGATCATTAAAGATTTTCGACTTTCAATAGAGAATGCTGAAGGGATAATTATTTGTACTCCTGAATATATTTTTAGCATTCCTAGTGGTTTAAAAAATGCAATCGAATGGTGTATTTCTACAACTGTATTTGCAGATAAACCTTGCGGATTAATTACAGCTTCTGCCAATGGAGTAAAGGGACATGAAGAGTTGCAACTAATAATGAAGACTGCGATGGCAAAATTTACTGGTAGCACTACTTTATTGATTCAAGGCGTGAAAGGTAAATTTGACTTAAATAATAATTTAACTGACGATGTAACTTTTAATTATTTAAATAATTTTATTCAATCATTTAAGGAGTTAGTAAACAAATAGACCTTCAATTTATTACAATAATTTATTCTTAAAAAGCGAGCAAAAAAAATTGTTCGCTTTTTTTATCTCGTTTAGGTGATTTAACAAATAAATTTGGTATTAAGAGTAAAATAAACACAAATAAAAATGAAAAAAGTAAAATTAATTATCGCGACGTTACTCTTTGCAACAAGCTTTAGCAGCTTTGCACAAATGCCAGAAAATTCGTCGAATCCAAAACTAATTGCTGTTGTAAATAAGGCAAACTGGTGCGGGGTATGTAAGGCAAATGCAGAACGGTTTACTAAGGTCTTGTTACCTTATTCATCAAAAGGAGTTAATATCTTTTTAAATGATCTTACCAATGAAACTACGAAAGAAGCATCAAAGCAAGAGCTAGAAAAGGCAAATGTATATGTAGCTGTAAATACTATTCCAAGAAAAGGAATGGGCAAAGCACTTAAGGCCTGTCATATGGTAAAGGATAAAAAGCAAACCCAAGACATAGCAGGTATTGTAACCTTCATTGATCCAGGTAGTCATAAGCAATTGAAACAAGTAAGTATTTCTATGTCGGATGAAGAAATGAATTCTATAATAACTAACCTATTAAATTGAAATCATGAAAAAGCAAACTAAAATTATTCTATACATCACCTCGGTAAGTCTAATGGCAATGTGTATTTATTATTTCTTTGGTTAATTGAATAAATTAAAATGAAAGAATCAATCAATATTTGGGGCATTAATGAATACGAAGGCGATGGAATGACTTGCCAAATCATCCCAATAAACTTACCTTTTCATAAGAAATTTGTTTTATTTTTCTTTCGCTTCGGAGTTTGTCCGGCTTGTGTAACTATGAGTTTAGGATATAATATTAAGAAAGCTTGGCGAGATAAATTTCAAAAGTAGGTAATATAAAGTCAAGATTGATTAACGTGTTTACGAGAGGGATCCCTTTGTAAGCGCGTTGATCATTTCGATTTCATAGCTAAGTAAAAATGGACTGTGAATTCAGTATGTCCTTTATTAACACCAATTCATAGGTCATTATTTCAGTCTAAAGTAGAGTTTTGATACAACTTTTATTTCTTTATAAAGCAAGTTAAGTTTTTTAACATTTCGTATTTTTTTGTTTTTACCAACCCCCCAATCTTTTTTATCGTGTTTGAATAGAATAACACGGCAATGGTTGTTGTCTTAAAAAAATAAATCGGTATGAGGTTTAAGTATGTAATCTATTTCTTGCTATTTATGGTTTTTTCTATCAGCTCTAACGCTCAGCGATGGATGCAATATCCATATATGAAAGCAAAGGAGGATAGTAATGGCAATTATAATTTCTACGACGTAAAAAGGGCCCATTTGAAGTTTGAAAGAAAGCACGAAAGAAATATTGAGGCTGAAAAATCTTTCGAAGACAAGGAAGAGGAAAACGAACATGATAATCAATATAAAAGATGGGAATGGTTTACAGAACAACGCGTTTTTCCGACTGGAAAATTTCCCTCTTCTGAAATGATCTTAAATGAATATCAAAAATTTATTATTACAAAAGCTAGCAATACCAATCGTATTAATAATTCTCAAAACATAACATCAAACACTTGGGTTAATCTTTCATCACCAACAATGCCAGTTGCAGCTTATGCTGGTATGGGTAGAGTAAATTGCATGGCCATTATGCCAGGTAATAGTAATATCCTTTTAGTTGGAGCCGCATGTGGTGGTGTTTGGAAAAGTACGAATGGTGGTCAAACATGGGCGGTGTTAAATACCGATCAATTACCCTCCTTAAGCATAACCAGTATTTGCATCGATCCAATTAACACCAACAAAATATATATCGCTACAGGCGATAATTATACAGGAATAGCAGGATCAGTTAAACCAGGTCAATTTAGTGCAGGTATTTATAAATCAAATGATGGAGGACAAAACTGGGTGTTGGCAGGATTTCCATCCACTCAATCGCAACAGTTTATTCCACAACAAATGATTATTGACCCAATTACTCCAACAACATTATTGATGACATCTAACACTGGAATTTGGAAAACAATTGATAGTGGAACGAATTGGACACTTCAGCAAGCTGGTTTTTTTTATAGCATAGAATTTAATCCACTTAATCATAATGTTGTTTTTGCAACCAATTGGCAAGGTTTGTATCGATCTAATAATAATGGAACTAGTTGGGCATACCGTGGAGGTGGATATCCTAACACTTTTGGATCTTGGGGCAGAGTAACATTAGCTATTTCGCCGGCTGATACCAATATCGTTTATACTTGGGGAAAATTAACCAACTCAACTACATTATTTAAAAAATTCACCAATGCAGGAAACACATTTGGTTTATCCACTACGATGAAAGATCCCTATTTAATAACGAACCCTTATGGTTATGTTGATTTAGCGATTGGTGTTTCAAATACGAATGCTCTTAATGTAATTATAGGAGGAATTTCGGCTGCTAAAAGTATAGATGGTGGTTCCCATTGGGTTGAAGCTTCAACATACTTAGATCCTCAACTTCCAAATTATTTTCATGTTGATTTAAAGAAAATAATATACGAACCAGGGAGTGGCGCTAAGCTTTATGCACTTCATGATGGAGGGGTTGCTGTGAGTACAGATAATTCCACAACATGGAATAACATTAGCAACGGATTACAGATAACTGAAATATATAAAATTGCAAGTGATCCATCAAACCCCAATATTATTTATTATGGCGCACAAGACAATGGTACGAATAGGTGGAATGATGCAACTGATAGCATTAAACTTTTAGATGCTGGAGATGGTTTTCAACCGCTTGTTGATCCTAACAATCCCTTAATAATTTTCACAAGCAAACAAAATGGTTTTATATATAAATCTATTAATGGAGGAGATACATTTGTTCTTGCATCACCGGGAAGGATGGGTTGGAATAGTCCATTTAAATTTAATCCGTTAAATTCACAAACAATGTATGCTGGTTGTAATTCAGGATTAAACAAATCAACGGTTGGGGGTACTTATTTATCGTATGTAAATATGACTGGTGGTGTTCTCAATTACATAAAGGCATTTGATATTTCAAAAGCAGATACTAATTATCAATATACATCATCAACCGACACGATGATTAGAACAACTAATAATGGTGCCAATTGGACTTACATATCATCAGGGTTACCTGTTAGCTCTGCGGCGATAAGTTATATTACATGTAGCACTTCCGACCGAAATAGAGTATGGGTAACTTTTTCAGGATACTCTTCGGGCAATAAAGTTTTTGTGTCTACAAATGGTGGAAGTTCTTGGATAAATTATTCTGGAACTTTACCAAATATTCCTATAAACTGTATGGTTTATGTGGAAGGTTCAAATGATGAATTATATATTGGAACCGACTTTGGTGTTTTTTATCGCAACGCAACATCTAGTGATTGGACACCTTACAACAGTGGATTACCCAATGTAATTGTTGGTCATCTCGACATTCATTATGGTACTATGAAGTTAAGAGCAGGAACTTTTGGAAGAGGTCTTTGGGAAACAGATTTAATTAATAATGCGATTCCGTTAACATTAAATTTAAAAGTTTTTTTACAAGGATTTTTTATTGGAGCAGGTCATATGACTACCGCACTAAAAAATGTTGGAATAGGAAATAGCAATACAATTACGGATTCAATTGTTGTTGAACTTCACGATAAGTTAACTCATCTTCTAGTTACAAAAACCATTGCATTACTTCATACGGATGGAACTGTTCAGTGTAATTTTAATGCATTAGCGGATTCCTATTTCATTGTAGTTAAGCATAGAAATTCATTGGAAACATGGAGTAAAAATCCTGTTGTATTTACTGTTTCACCTGTTACATTTGATTTTACAACTCCAAATATAAATGCAGCAAGATCATTGCCAAATATAAAAGAACCAAAAGATCAATAACATTACTTGAGCGTTTTAAACAAGCGCAAAACTTTACTGATGAAGCAACATTTCACTCTTGCAAAGTGCAAATTTTTTGCTTCTGTTATCTGATAAAATTATCTCAACCTTATCAGCATTGTTAAGTGCATTTTGAGATACTGGCAATAATTGTTTTACATTACTTATAAAATCAGACTCTAATTTATAATGACATGTTAATGATGAATCGCAAACGTTATTTTTATAAAAGTTTAATTGATATTCTAGGTTATTCGATTTGATTCGCCCACCATTTGCGATTAAATTAATGTGTAAAAAGTTTAATTCTCTATTAAAGTCAATAATATTTTTATCAATTATTATTTGATAGGAATGGGTGAATGTTAAACTGTCGGGATTTGTATCATTTAAAGAAGTGTACAATTCTTTTTTAAAAGAAAAATAATTTTTATTTAGTGTATTTTGATCTAAAATTATTTCAGTCCACTTTATCCAACTGTTAGAATCAAGGATAGAACCTTGTTCTTTAATTCTATCAATATGCTCCTCTTGCATGGCAATGCTTACGCATGAATCAGCACCTTTAAGTGATGAAAATAATGTTGATTCGATTGAAGTACACCAGCCGGTATTTGCAAATGGAACTTGTTCGAGATTATCAATTTTCGCAATAACCTTTTGCAACCCTAAAACTCTACTGGTAGAACATAAATTTTCAAGTTGTTTAATTCGAAGTGTATATGGATTTGCAGCAACCACTAATTTCTGAATATGAATAATAGAAAGTATAATGCATATTGATAAACTTGAGAATATTAGTTCTCTCTTTTTTAATTTTTCTAAACCATAGACAAAGGGAATTACTACCAAACTTGTTAATGGAAGTAGCATACGTTCGGAATAATTGGTTACTACTTCGAAACGATGTGTGCATAGAATGATGATTAAAAAAAATAGAATACTAGCTAAATAGAGTAACACCACCTTTTTTTCTTTCCAGATAATTATCAATGTCAAAAGAAATAAAATAACTAAGCCTTTTAAATCTCTAATAAACATTTCAATAAAATTGAGAAGGTAGTTGCTATCAGTTAAATTTTTAAATTGACCATAATCATTAAACACAATTGGGTAAAATGTTTTTTGTTGATCATATTTATCAAGGAGTGTAAATTTTAAAACGCATATAATGATAAAGCTCCCCCAAGTAAAAAAAGTTGCCTTGATGTTTTCTTGCTTCAATGACCAATAAAAAAGTATAATAGCTACAGGATAAAACATCAATGGATGTGAAAAAACTAAAACCGCCAATAGCGCAGCAAAAACAAGTTTTTTCATCTGAAAATTTCTATAAAGTAAACTATTAAAAATTGGCAAAAGAGCAAGTCCTTGTAATAGTTCTGTTACAGGACAGAAGAATGAATATGTTACGGCAATACATATTGTAAGAATAATTGCTAATCCACAATATGAATCTTTTAAGAAATATATGGCGAAAATAAATAAAGAATAATAATATAATATATCACCAACACTATACAATATCATTAAATTTCTTAGAGAGACATTTATCCATATCCCAATTAAAGGAAGGACTTGTGAAACAATGGCTATTGGTCGTAAATGAGCAACGAAAAAAGTTTTAGAATTTATTAATTCGAATAAGTAATGTGCGGCATCATAGGATAGTCGTTCTTTAAAAAAGAGGAGAGAAAGAATAAAAAGTGCTAAGAAAAAGAGGTGTCCCAGTATTATTAATAAACGTTTGGATTTCAGCATATGACAAAGTAAATATATAATTATTTTGAAGAATAAAAAAAAGGGGAGCAAAAGCCCCCCTCCCTAAAAGCTGCTTTTAGTTTTTAATCTAAAGTATTGTTAATTTAATTTGACGAGTTCCTTCACTATTAGTCAACTGTAAAAAATAAATTACCTTTTGCATGGTATGAAGATCTATCAATTGCTTTTCATCTTTAATAGAACCAGCATACTGTTGCCAAATTTTTCTTCCTGCAATATCAATAACACTTATTTCTAAATTCTGTGTATCAATATTTTTTAGTTCTAAATTGAAAATGCCAGAAGAAGGATTTGGATATACATTAATCGATCCTTTTAATAAATTTATAGATGTTAGTCCTACGGTATTTGTAATATTAATATCATCAAGCGATAAATCACTTTCGAAACCATTTCCTGTAATTCCTCGAAAACGAATATTAATAATTTTTCCAGCATAATTCGTAAGTGTTGTATTTACTTGAATCCAATTATTTCCTTGGTTACCAATTATTGGAGCAATAATATCATTGGTCCAAACTCCATCCGCAAAGGCATCAAGATGTAGCTCACCCATATTTGTTCCATACATATGAAACCAAAATACTAACTCAGGATTTGTAGCAGTTGTTAAATCAATACAAGGACTTGTTAAGTCTGCCAATTGCTGATCGCAACCACCCGATGCTTCTAAATAAATATAGTTACCCGTAGCAGTTCCTGTAGTATGGTCAAAGTCAGGACCTGTATTTGCGGAAGGAGTCGATCCTTCGTTGGTACGAAAATCAATAGCATCTTGTGTTCCATTTTCGGCGTTGATCCATCCGTTACTTAATCCACATATTGTCGCACCACAATCAGTTCCTGTATTACAAAGTGATGATGATTCGAAGTCTTCAGTAAAAGGTAGCGTTGCAAGAATACTAGGAATAACATTTATAGTTGAAACAATTGTATCATTATAAACATTTAGATCACCAACATAAGTTGACCAAGTTTTTAAAATATGCTGCCCGCTAGCGCTTAAATTTATAGGAGTAGTGAAGGTCCAATTAACAGTTGCATTTGGAGCAATTGGTCCCGGTACGATATCGTTAGCAATAAGATTTCCATCGGCTATTAAACCTACTGGGATATTGCTAATGGCAGTTTGTCCGCTATTTTTAACAACGATATTTACTAAGACAGCACCATTATTTTGACAATCTTGAATTGATCCAGATCCAGGCGAAATAGAGCTTATTTGAGCATCTAAAGCTAATGGACAATTTATAACTCCTGCATTTTTTTGTATAGCATAGGCTCTTCTTCCATCTCTTCCGTTAGAGGTTTTGGCACTTACACTAAACCAATAATCAAGTGTTGGATTTGTATTTTGAAGGATAATGGAATTTGTATTTGTAGTGCCAACTGGATCCATATATTTCGCACCTAAACTATACACAGTATACCCACTTGCACCTATAACATTATCCCAAGTTAATCGAATAGAATCCGGACAAGCCCAGTCAACAAGAATGTTTTGTGGTAGATTCATAATTGTAAATGAGGTATCACTAACATCTGAAAAAGATCCACGACTTACACGAACCAAAGCATCACTCGTTAGTGTTGAAGGAACGGTCCATTCATATTGTAATGTTTGATCATTTACTGCTCCAATAGTATTCCATGTTCCTCCGTTGTTGTTGGAATATTCAAGTGTAAAATTCCCAAGACCTTTAACAGCATCCCATCTTAAAACTTCTTTTTCTCCAGGAACAAAGCCTTCTCCTCCTTGTGGATAAGTCACAGTAATGTCGCTTGTTCTAAATTCATAAACTAGATAATACTTTTGAGGACCGAGTGGAATTGATGTTCCATTAATTGTTAATGTGTAAGTACCTCCAATTGGATTATCAATAGTAATCTGTTCCATATTGTTTAAGGTATCGTTTCCTCTAATTGCAGGAGTATTTAACGTTGTAGGGTTTGGCGTAGGATCTAGTACCCATGGCTTATATCCAGTTGCTGATGGATCTGAAAGAGAAATGTCGATGTTATTTACTAATGCCATCGATGCCAATGGTGTTCCTTCTGGATCATTCCAATATACCATCACTTTTACTTGGTTTACCCCAGATGGTACTGTAATCGTGTGAGTATTGGTTGCCGCATTATCAACACTATCGAGTAGATATCGTCCTTCTTCTAAGGTACGTAATGCACGGAAAGCATTTACTCGACCCCATCCATAAGTATAATCAGGACCAGGATTGCCAATATCTTCAGCACCATTTAATAAACAAGCTTTGATTAATGCAGCATCAGGATTTTGGTTACCATTTAATGATTTATAGGCTTGATACAATTGAGTTAGAATTCCAGCAATGCCAGGTGAAGCTGCTGATGTTCCTCCACCAACTTGATAAGTGTTATCTTGATTTGTAGAAAGTTGATCTAAACCATTAGAACAAATATCAGGTTTAATACGTCCATCTGAAGCGGGCCCACGACTACTTGAGTTATCAAGAACTTCTAAAGGACTTAGATTACCACAGGCAATTACATTTTTCCCAGACTTATAACCACCAGTAATATTTCCCCATCCAGCTCCTGCTCCGTACGAGCAATCTCCTCCTCCATTATTTCCAGCAGAAAAAACAAATTCTAATTGCTGATTTTCATGTAATAATTGATCTCCGAATTGAGTGTCGGTTGAGTATTCATTACAGCCTTGAGAATAGGAAGTTGAATAAATAACAGTTCCTAAGGTGTTATAGTGAGTAATTGCATCAATAATATGAGGATAACCATTTATATCATATACATGCAAATAACATCCAGTTCCCATGCCACGTATGGTTGGATCTAGATTTCCTCCACCCGCAAGTATCCCGCTAGTCATATCACCATGTGATCCGCCAACCCCTACAAGGTGATTCGTTAATCGACCTTGAAAATCGATATGAGGACCAACCTCTCCATCATCAGCTAATCCAGCTACAACACCATCTCCATCATAATGGCGACCAGTAACATATTCGCTATTTATAACATTTGAGCGATGAAGACTTCTTCCTTTGGTGTCTTCTGGGGTAGGAGGTGCAGCAATTGCATTAATAAAGACAACCCAAGATTCAGCAGCTAGTGAATTTAGTTTTTGATCGTTAATTCGTAAAGTAATAGTATGATTTACTGGATTGATACTAAGAATTTTTCCATGATGGTTCGCAGCAGATTTTGCATCATCAATA
Organism: Bacteroidota bacterium; assembly: GCA_031423735.1. Classification (GTDB taxonomy): domain Bacteria; phylum Bacteroidota; class Bacteroidia; order AKYH767-A; family OLB10; genus JANXSD01. The sequence continues at coordinate 50,409 of JANPGA010000182.1, forward strand.
GAAATATTCTTTTGAAATTGAACAACGAGATCAACAGTACCTTGTTCATTGATAGCATAAGAAGAAAAGCCACCAGAAATATGCGTACTTATTTTCTGTTGAGGATCCAATTGCAAAACGCTCGAAACATTAAAATTTCGTAGCAAGGTTTTATCATACCCTTTAGGGATTGCAGCAATAAAAGTATTTGAAGGGATATAATCTAATAACAATAATCCACCTAACTTAATGTTTTCCTTTTGTGCTGAAGAAGGAAGAGAATTAAATTGAATTAATCGATAATAATAACCGTTGAATAAATCGGTTGCTTGAGCTGATTGTACAAACTTTTCAAGGTTTGAGGAAGTTTGCATTGCACCACTTTGTAACTTAATACGGTGATCTTTTTGTGCTAAAATTTGTGATGAGCAGATCATCATCAAAATGAGTAAACTGTAAAGATTTTTTTTCATAATAGGGGTGTAAATTGTTTGGAACAATGAAAGTAATAAAAAATACTACATATCATCTTAAATTAGTTTTATTTCGGCACTTTTGCATAAATGTCGAAGTTATACATAGTACCAACGCCAATAGGAAATCTGCAGGATATAACGTTACGTGCACTAGAGGTTTTGAAAGCTGTTGATATCGTTTTGGCAGAGGACACACGCACATCACGCTTTCTTTTACTGCATTATCAGATTGAGAAGCGAATATTATCACATCATCAGCACAACGAACACCAGGCATTAAAAGAAGTAATTCGTTTACTTAAGGAAGGTACAAGTATCGCATTGGTTAGTGATGCAGGAACCCCCGGAATAAGTGATCCTGGATATTTATTGATTCGTGAATGTATGCGAGAAGAAATTCCTGTTGAATGTTTACCTGGTGCAACAGCGTTTGTTCCTGCATTAGTGATGAGCGGAATTCCTTGTGATCGATTTGTTTTTGAAGGATTTCTTCCACAAAAAAAAGGAAGACATACTCGATTGTTATTGTTGAAAGAAGAAGATCGTACCATCGTTTTTTATGAATCACCACATCGATTAGTGAAACTATTGGAAGAGTGTTGCGAATATTTTGGTGTTGAACGTCAAGCTTCCGTTTCGCGTGAGCTCACTAAAATGTTTGAAGAAACAAAGCGCGGAACAGTAGAAGAACTCAAAGTTTATTTTTCTCAGAAAACAGTTAAAGGCGAGATTGTTGTTGTGGTTGCCGGGAAGGAGTGATATCAATTAAGAATTAAGAATTCAAAATTAAGAATTACTGCGTGCGCAATTTGGCTACGAATACAATGTTGGAAAAGTAGGAGTTGAGAGATTTTTTGGTTGATTAAATAGCGATTCCATCCATCTTTTAAAAATTTTAGCTTAATCCGATTTCGTTTTAATCCACTGACAATCAATTTATAATATTTTTTTTCGTTATAACACTTGTATGTACAACAGTTTGTTTATATGTTTGTATATACAATTAATGTAGAGAAAGATAAAATAACTCTTTTGGTTGATCGTTAGTAGTAAAAGCATCAAAAAAACATAAATAATTCGAACAGTAAAAACGCAAAAAATGGCTACTACAAAATGGATCGTTGATCCAACACATTCAGAAATTGGTTTCAAGATAAAGCATTTGATGATCACCAATGTTTCAGGCAACTTTGGTAAGTTTACTGCTGAGGCAGAAACAACAGATGAAGATTTTCAAAAAGCAACTATTAATTTTGCAGCTGAAATAGCATCTATTGATACAAACAATGAACAGCGTGATGGTCATTTACAATCGGCAGATTTTTTTGACGCTGCTAAGTTTCCTCAAATACTATTTAAATCAACAAATGCTGAAGCGCCAGATGCAAATGGTAATTATGTTTTGCATGGTGATTTAACAATTCGCGATGTAACTAAACCAGTTAAATTTAATGTTGAGTTCGGCGGTATTGCAAAAGATCCATATGCAAATATAAAAGCTGGATTTACCATTAACGGTAAAATTAATAGAAAAGATTTTGGCTTGGTATGGAATGCACCAACTGAAGCAGGTGGTTTATTAGTGAGTGAAGAAGTACGTTTACATGCAGAAGTACAATTTGTAAAACAACAATAAGGTATTGAGGGTTATTTAATAATTAGTAGTGCGTTTGATAAGCCGGTGAAAATTTTCATCGGCTTATTTTTTAAGATGTTTTTACTAAACGTATTCAAATAAATTGTGATTAAATGATCTTTAAATATTATCTCCTTGACCTCCACTAACTCCTCTCTATGAAATGGATTATCACAAAGGGACTACTATGTGGATAATTATCCTTAATAAACCGCGGTGTGAAAATTTGCATTTTTTAACAAGAGATAATTCCAACAGAGAATTTAATCTTATAAATTCTTTCGAATCCTTCAATCCTGCATGCCAAGAAGACTTGTTCTTCATGGTTCCCCCCTTTTAATCATATTAATCCTTTCGAATCTTATTATCCTGTCCTAAATTTATAGCACTATCCTCTCCCTACAACGCCCCTTTAATTTCTTTCATCTCCGACTCTACGCGTTCAATACGTTTTAAAATTTGATCTTTCTGCCAATACTGTTCAGGAATTTCGCTGCTTATATAATTACAAAATTTCCATACTTCACGAACTTCATTTACGGCAACTTCGTATGGATCATAAGAAGGATTTAATGATTTTAGTAAAACATTTTTCTTCTTCTTAATTTGATTATAAGCAAGCTTAAAAACAATTCCTTCGTCTTGTGTCAAGAAAATATATGCATCACCATCTTTAATATCATAAAAATTTTCAACGTATTCACCAATTACCCAACTCTTATCAGGAATGGGAAGCATCGAGTCGCCGGTGATTTGAAACATACGGTACTTACGTTCATTAAACAAAATAGGCAATTGAAATGTTGGAAGTTGCTTAATGAAATCAGGATCGGCAAAACCATTTTTATAACCTGCCTTCGCTTTAATAGGAACAACTTCAATGTTTTCTTTGTTGTTACTATCAACGGTTGTTGCGAGTACACGTAAGCGCGCTCCGGTAACAAATACATCATGTCCTCTTTCCAACTCCGATAATTGAAACTCCGATAATTTCGAAAGATCCATCTTTACAAGTGTATCGATGGTTAAACGAAAATATTTAGAGAATGAAAGCAATGCCTCGAGCGTTGGATTAACCACACTCCCATTTTCATAACTGTTAAATGTGGAACGGCTAATGCCAAGTTCTCCGGCAATCATATCCTGCGTTAGTTTTCGTCGCTGCCTAAGAAGTTTAATGTTGCTGTTAAA
>JANPGA010000183.1:0-3751 GCA_031423735.1 Bacteroidota bacterium
TTGAAGTTGAACTTGCTCGTAAAATTAGAGCTGGTGATCAAAGAGCATTGGAGAAGTTGGTTAGAGCTAATTTACGATTTGTCGTTTCTGTAGCTAAACAATATCAAACTCAAGGACTTAGCCTTCCAGATTTAATTAACGAAGGTAACCTTGGATTAATAAAAGCAGCTAAGAAATTTGATGAAACCAGAGGATTTAAATTTATTTCTTATGCCGTTTGGTGGATTCGTCAGTCGATTATGCAGGCTTTAGCAGAACAAGCTCGTATTGTTCGTTTACCTTTAAATCAATTAGGTGCAGCAAATAAAGTTAAGAAAGCATTTTCTGAATTAGAGCAGAAGTTCGAACGTGAACCAAGTCCTGAAGAATTAAGTGAAGTGCTTGACTTACCAATGGATAAAGTGGCGAATACCATGAAAATGCCAGGTAAGCATGTTTCAATGGATGCTCCTTTAGTTCAAGGTGAAGACAGTACTTTATTAGATGTATTAGAAAATGGAGATAGTCCAGGTGCAGATTTCGCATTAATTACAGAGTCGCTTCAAAAAGAAATCAATCGTTCATTGGCAACTTTGTCGGAACGTGAGCAAGATGTGATTAAAATGTTTTATGGAATCGGCATTCAGCATGGTTTATCATTAGAAGAGATTGGTGAAAAATTTGATTTAACGAGTGAACGTGTTCGTCAAATTAAAGAGAAAGCAATTAAAACACTTCGTCAGAATTCTCGTAATAAATTATTAAAAGCATATTTAGGTTAACAAAACTCTTTCTACAAGAAACCCTGAAGTAGAGTGCACTGCATACTACTTCAGGGTTTCTTGTTTGTATCTGTTTAACAAATGTTGTTCTTTTTCAAAATTTATTAAACATATACGATCGTTATGTTGATAACACTTTCATTCTTGTTCAAAAAAGAGTTCGTTATCGTTTGTTATTACCTATTGGTTTAACTTCTTTTGTAGAAGAGAAAAATATCTATTGTAAATTTATTTTATTTCAAAAAATCATCTTAACCAACTATTCCCAACAAAATTAATTATGGCTATCGATTATACCCACGACGAAATTCTTTTAAAAGAAAACAAAGATCGTTTCGTTTTATTTCCAATTAAGTATGACCGCATTTGGGAAATGTATAAAAAGGCAGAAAATAGTTTTTGGACTGCTGAAGAAGTTGATCTTTCTGCTGATCAAAAAGATTGGGAAAGATTGAGCTCAGGTGAAAGACATTTTATTACAAATGTATTAGCCTTTTTCGCTGCGAGTGATGGTATCGTAAATGAAAACCTTGCAGTAAATATGATGAGCGCTGTTCAACTTCCTGAAGCTCGTTGTTTTTATGGATTTCAAATCATGATGGAAAATATCCATTCTGAAATGTATTCATTACTTATTGATACTTATGTTAAAGATAACAATGAAAAGCATCGTTTGTTAAATGCAATTGATACTGTTCCTTGTGTTACAAGAAAGGCTGATTGGGCTTTACGTTGGATTGAGAACGGAACATTTGCAGAGCGTTTAGTTGCATTCGCTGCTGTAGAGGGAATCTTCTTTAGTGGATCTTTCTGCTCTATATTTTGGTTAAAGAAACGTGGTTTAATGCCAGGTCTTGCAACTTCAAATGAATTCATTTCACGTGATGAAGGTTTGCATTGTGATTTCGCTTGTTTGTTATATGGCATGCTAAAAAATAAATTATCGCAAGAGCAAGTTTATGAAATGATAACGGGTGCTGTAACTATCGAACAAGAATTTGTTTCAGATGCATTACCTGTTGATCTTATCGGCATGAACTCGAAATTGATGTGTCAGTATATTGAATTTGTTGCTGATCGTTTGTTAAGTGAATTAGGATATGCTAAAGTTTATAATAGCCAAAATCCTTTCGATTTTATGGAAGCAATTTCATTAGAAGGAAAAACAAATTTCTTCGAAAAAAGAGTTTCTGAATACACAAAAGCAGGTGTTGGAAAATCACGCGAAGAACAAGAAATTAAATTTGATGATGAATTTTAGTAAAACTATAAGGTATTAACTCGGGAAAAATTTAATACTTTTAAAAGGAGCGAAATATTTCGCTCCTTTTTTATTTTAAAAAGTAAAAAAGCAAATTATAAATTAAATCGCTTACCTTTATTTGAAATTACCTTTCCCCTTTTATATAAAAGCGTTTCAATTGAAAAAGACATTCATATTCATTATAACATTATTGGTTCTGTTTTCCATTAATTCCTATTCCCAATCTATCCAATGGGTAACTCGAATGGGCGGTCAGTTATCTGATATTAATAGTTTCTGGCCTGATGAAAAAGTACAAGACATGCAAATAGATGCTGACGGTAATGTGTACGCTTGTGGCAGAGTAATGGCACTTGCTGATTTTAATGGATTACCAGTAACAGCTTATGGTTATTATGATATTTTTTTGGTAAAGTATAATTGCCAAGGCACCTTGCAGTGGGTAAAAACTGCGGGCTGTGTTTTCTATGACGAAGCATGGGGTATAGAACTAGATAAATTTGGACATATTTATTTGGCAGGATATTTAGATGGAGGGAATAATGATACCACCTATTTTTTTGATAGCACTTTTGTTATTCATGATCCAGAAATGTTTTTAGCAAAATTTGATACAAGTGGAAATTATTTGTGGGGAAAAATTTCAGGCGTTCCTGGAACACCTGCTTATGCTTATGGCAAAGGATTAAAATTAGACCATGATGGAAATCCAATAGTATATTTAGAAACAGCACTTCCTGGAATTTTATTTCCTGGTTGGCCGACAATCGATAATCCCTACTTTGCAAAATTTGATACCTCTGGAACATTACAGCAACTTTTTTCTTTTAGCCCTAATCGATCAGTTGGGCCAAAAGATTTCGTAATTGATTCGCAAAACAATTATGTATTTACAGGAAGCTTCACATCAGATTCTGTGATGATAGGGAATCAAATATTTTATAATACCCAGCCAGCAAATTCAGAGGTTTTTTTTACAGGAAAATTTTCTCCTACTGGTCAATTATTATGGCTATATGAATTTACCGATACATTAACTAGAATATCAGGGGGAACTGGTTATGGAATAATAACTGACAATAACGATAACATTTTCGTAATGGGAACAGTGAATAAAGGTTTAAAGTGTGGAAATTTTATTTTTACTGATTCAATATCTCCAAACAGCTCTTTCTCATTCGTTATTAAATTAAATTCATCTGGACAACCTATTTGGGCAACTCAAGGGCAATCTTCGTATAGTCAAATTTCCGAAGGTAAGTTAGCACTTAAAAGTAATGGTAATATTGTTTTTAGTGGACAATTTGCAGGAATGAGTGTATTTGGTCCTGATACATTAACAAATTACAGTACAAGTATCAATAATACATTTATAGCCGAAGTTGACCCAAACGGAACTATGTTAGGAGCAATTCGATTAGATGGCACGGGAGATTATAATAAAGCAGTGTGTACAAAAGTTGATATAAACGATAACGTATACGTTGGAGGAGGTTTTGATGGATACTTATATTACAATAGCACAAATGTTTTAAGTGGCGGTGGATACACCGATGGATTTATTTTGAAGTATGGTTCGATATGTACCGTAGGAGTAAACGAACTAAATAAAAATCCCGAAGCATTACAAATATATCCAAACCCTTCACGAGAAATAATTACGATTAATTATCAAAAAACAGAGAATGCATCAATTGAAATTTATGATGCAATAGGAAAGTTAATC
>JANPGA010000184.1:0-2555 GCA_031423735.1 Bacteroidota bacterium
AATATACAAAAAAACTCCGGTATAATTAAAGCTAACTATTTGTGGGGGCCGTACCTTTTTACTAATATTGTTTTTTATCCTAATTTATTATTAAAAAATAAACACGGCGGGTTCTCCCTGAAGTAGAGTGCAAATGCACACACTTCGGGGAGAACCCGCCGTTTAATACATCATTTATTTTCTATTAACGGAAATCTCCGCCATAATTTGCTTCAAGTTTCTTAAAGCGTGGTTCTAATTGCTTCACAATCGCATCTTGCTTTGCTTCTTTCGCCATTCTTATCAATTCATTAAACACAGCCATCGATTGGTTTTTATCGCGTTCAATAAATTTCATGTACTCCGTGCCTTTAAGTGAGAAATAATATTTCAAATCATCTTCACAAATATCAGCCATACGCATCGTGATCTTATTAGCAGTTTCAATTGCATGTTGCTGGCGTTGTTCAGGGAGTTCTATTGAACTAGTAGTTAAAGTTCCTTCTGGTGAAATCATTTGCTTTCCTCTTGCAGCAGAATAATACATCTCAATCGGACGTAACATCATAACATTATAAGGAACTGTTTTATCAGGCATCATATCATTCATGTGATCTAATGCACTAATGGCAGAATCTCTTTTTCCATCATCAATTAATGATTCCGCCAAACGTGAGAAATTATTTCTGAAGTTCATCGTCATGTTAAGGTTGTTCTGATCTAAATACACATCTTCACGATTCATATTACCCCAAACAAATTTGTTCATCATGTTATTATACATGTTCTTATTATCAACTCTTCCTGTTTGACTGTTAGGATCTGAATTGGTTTTAATAGGAACTAATCGATAAGCTAAACCTTCTAATTGGAAATAAGGTTCAAGATTTAAATAGCTATCGTTACCAACAGTAACAGCAAAATAAATTGGACGTTTCCAGTTATTATTCGCAATTAAATCAAGAATCATTAAATCGGCTTTCATCAAATACGTTTTGTCAACTTCCCATGCTAATGTATCCACAATTTTAGAAGCATCTTCAGCACGTACAGTTCCTGATTTTATAACAGCATCCTTATCAACTTTTACAAAGAATTTTTTAGTTGGGAAATAATTTAATTCATTTCCTGATTGTGTTCGAACTCTATAATCTGCTCCATCATTACCAATAAAATCAATTACATCTTTAAGTTCAGTATAACCAGGAACCTGTCGATCATAAAAGGGAACATAATCACGCGTTCCTTGAATGTACTTATCATGAGTTAAGCTAAAAGGAATTGGATCGCTCTGATAAGCTTTTCTTTTCATTTGATCAATATACCAATCAGTATTCAAAAGACTTAAATTAATGATTCGAACATCTGTTCTAACGCCCTCTACATCTTGAGCATACCAAAGAGGGAATGTATCATTATCACCATTTGTAAAGATGATCGCATTAGGAGCACAACTTTGTAAATAGTTCCAAGCAAAATCACGTGAAGTATAACGATGTGAACGATTATGGTCATCCCAACCATCTTTCGCCATTACAGCCGGAACAGCTATTAAACATAATCCGGTGGCAAGTCCTGCGGCGGCAGTTGATGGAATTTTATTTCTTAGTCCTTCGTAAATTGCAAGTACCCCTAATCCAATCCAAATTGCAAATGCATAGAACGAAGCTGCATACGCATAATCTCGTTCACGTGGTTGATAAGGAGTTTGGTTTAGATAAATAACAATGGCCATTCCTGTAAAGAAGAAAAGCAACATTACCGTCCATGCATCTTTATTATCACGTTTATAATGCCAAACAACTCCTATTATTCCGAGTATTAATGGAAGGAAATAAAAACAATTTCTTGCTTTATTATCAGTCATGCTTTTTGGTAATTGATCTTGTGGCCCAAGACGCATTGCATCAATAAAATTAATACCGCTAATCCAATTTCCTTTAGTGATACTTCCGTGTCCTTGAATGTCATTTTGACGACCAACAAAGTTCCACATGAAATAACGCAAGTACATATGAATAACCTGATAATTCCAGAAGAACTTTAGGTTTTGAGCAAAGGTTGGTTTATCATCTCCTTTTATATCAGCCCAATCTTTATATCCTTGAATGTGGTTATCCTGTGAGCTATACATACGAGGGAAGAAAGTACTTCCAGCAGGATCATACACAGGACTTATTTTCTTGGTAGTAGGTTTATACTTCCCATCTTCAGCTGCATATTGCATTGCACCTTCTTCAAGATCTGTTTGACGCGTATTATAATACTGACCGTAAAACAAAGGGCGATCGCCATACTGCTCACGGTTGATATAACTTAATAAGTTAAATGCTTGTTCAGGATCGTTTTCATCCATAGGTGGATTTGCTGCAGAACGAACAACAATCATTGTATAAGATGAATATCCTAACAAGATAAATGCGAAACAAAGAATTCCCAAATTGAAATGTGGTTTATTCTTTTTAGTAGTATAAATTAATCCGTAAATAGTTGCTGCAACAATTATGATTAGGAAGAAAACAAATCCATACCAGAATGGCATTCCTAATGAGTTAACAAATAGCAAATCGAATTTT
>JANPGA010000185.1:0-15567 GCA_031423735.1 Bacteroidota bacterium
TTTTCATTTTACTACCGGAAACAACATTACCTTATCGGTTACTCATAGCCCAGCTTGCTTGGGTGACACCTTTCGGTTGTATGCAAATGCTGTTCCTTCCAATCTTAACTATCAATGGAGTGCAAGCGGAATTAATATACCGCAAGTTCAAAATCCGGTTATTAATTCCATGACTTATTTTGACTTTGGAATAGGACCCTACAATTCTGATGATATTGAACTTATTGTAACAGATAGTTTGGGTTGCACAGTGTTCACTTCCTTTCCAATTACTGTGAGCGGAGGTTATACCCCATATACCGGAACTCCTATTTGTGCCGGAGGTGATTTGATATTACACTCTGGAGCTCCCTACTATGAACCCGCAGTTTTTTCCTGGAACGGACCAAACGCATTTACATATTGTGCAAGTGATACAACCATTCAAAATATTGATACAACTTATAATGGTGTTTATACTATCGTAGTAAATTATGTTGGTGGTTGTGTTGATTCTTCAAGTTTTAATGTAATTGTAAATCCACAAGTTAATGTTGTTTTGAATGATACAATTATTTCAGTGACGGATTCAATTCAATTAAATGCTATTGCTACAAATTACGAAACATTACATTGGACTTCTAATTATGGAGGTGCTTTTAATAACGATACAATACTAAATCCAATTTATTATCCTACTTCTTACGAGATATATTTAAAACAAACTGTACTTTATTTAACAGCACAAAGTTCTTCTGGTTGCAATGATCAGGAAGATTTACTTGTGTCTTTTGATATCCTTTCTCCATTTTATCGTGATTTAGATGGTGATAGTTATGGCAGCCCAAATGATTCTGCTCTATTTGTCAATTCACCTTACGATCCTCCAATAGGATATTCGAATAACAATCTTGATTGCAACGATACAAATGCTTTGATTAATCCTAATACTTTTTGGGTGTTTGATAATGATGGTGATGGATATGGTAATGGAAATTATGTGTATCAATGTGAGCAACCACTGAATGGGTTGTTATTTGATGAAGTTATTTCTTACTATGGTGATTGTAACGATAACGATGCATCACTTCATGTAGCACCTATAGTATCATTTTTTGGACTATCAACAATTATTTGCGGTACTACACCAATTACATTATCAGGTTCACCATCGGGCGGAACTTTTAGTGGAGCAGGAATCACAGGAAATATATTCATACCACCATCAACTGGAATATTTAACATCAGCTATAATTTTTCATCTGGCGGATGTTCTGGATCAACAACACAATCTACAAACGTAGCTTCTTACTCTGCAACAGCAAGTAGTAACAGTCCTGTTTGTAATGATGGTACATTAACTTTAACTGCTACCGGTGGTGATTCATATTCTTGGTCGGGACCAAATGGCTTTTCTGCTTCAACGAATATTGCAACCATTACTAACATTACTCAAGCAGACACAGGTGTTTATTCAGTTGTAATAATAAGTAATGCCTGCTCACAAACAGTTACTAAAAATGTGAACGTTGCTGTAACAATAAAGCCAACAGTTTATTTTATTGGATTACAACCTACGTACTGTCAAAACGGAGAAGGAAGTATATTGAGTGGTTCTCCTTCGGGTGGCTCTTTTTCTGGAAGTGGAGTAAGCACTGCTGGTGTATTATCTCCACTTTTTCCTGGACTGCAAAATATTTTTTACACGTCGCCTCCATACTTAGGTTGCCCTTCTGATGTTTTTACTCAAACAACTTTGATTCATCCAAGCCTAACACTTTCCGTTAGTTCTTCATCAGGAAATGTATTGTGCTTAGGTGGTTCAACAATGTTAACTGCAACAACTAATGCATCAAATATATTATGGAGTACTGGTTCAACAGCAACTGCAATTACCGTAAATACTATTGGTTCTTATTCTGTAACTGTTACCGATAATAATAATTGTACTGCATCAAATACGCAAAATATTTCCTTTGATGTTATTCCACATATCATCACAAGTAATGGATTAGTTATTTGTCCCGGTGAAGTAGATACACTTACTTTCAATACAACTTTTAAAACATGGAATACAGGAGCACATACAACATCAATTACTGTAAGTCCGGCCACTAATACGCTTTATAAAGTTACTGGAACATCAGATGCTGGTTGTGTTTATAAAGACAGTGTTAAAATAAAAATAACACCATATATTCCACCTGGAGCTGTTACAAATATGTTGCCTTCCAATAATACAATAAACCTTAATTTCCCTTTAACACTTTCTTGGTTGCCCGGATTATATAATACTAAGTTTGATTTGTATTTATGGGAAGATGGATTTTCTCAGCCAAGTACTCCTTACCAAAGTAATCTATTGGGAATAGGAACGATTTTGCAACAAGGTTCATTGAGTTTTGGCGTGAAATACAATTGGAGATTAGTCTCAAAAAATGGAAATTGCTTTAGCGCTAATGGACCAATTCAATCCTTCACTATCCGTTCTTTACCTGATCTTATCACGCAAGTCACGAATGCACCAATAACAGGAACATCGGGTCAAACTGGATTTTCAGTAAGTTGGCAAACACAAAATACTGGAAGCGGAATAACTGGAACACAACAATGGAGTGATGCAATTTATTTATCTGAAGATACAATTTTACAAGTAGGAGTTGATATGTATATTGGTGGATCATCCAATGTTTCTGCATTGTTACCAACACAATCTTATAGTAAAACGTTACCCATCACATTGCCTTCTTATATAGCAGGAAGTTATTACTTCATTATAAAATCGGATGCCTACGATCAGTTATTAGAAGAAACGGATTCCAATAACACAGGTTACTATTCAACTCCAATAACGATTGAGTTGCAACCAATGCCTGATTTGAGAATTACTTCTGTAATTAGTCCAAGCAATGCTTTTTCTGGAGATAGTGTTCAAGTAACGTTTACTGTTAAAAATTTTGGTACCGGTGCAGCTATAGGTCCGCAATTGGGACGTAAAGCAATTACAATAAATCGATTTAATGCATTTGCTGGAACAACAAATTACATTGACCACATTCCCAATTTTATATTTACTGGATGGTCTGATATCTTATCTGTTTCTGATCAACCATTTTTAAATGCTTCAACCAATAAAAGTTTGATTCATCCTTTTGTTTCGTCTTTTTTATTAAATGATGCATCACCATTATTTAGTCATAATGACACAACACTTATTTATTATTTCGGTGCAGCTAATAATCCACAATTTCAACACAATTCCGTCGATGAATTATTAAGTCAGTATACATATAATTTTAATCCCCAACTTTCAACTTTATTACCTGATAGTAGTTATACTACCTCTGGTTTTATACAAATGCCTAAACATGTTTTTGGCCAATATTACATTTATGCTAATACTGATAATGCAAATTTAATTAATGAGGCTGCTTTTGATAACAACAATCAAAATAGTAATACTATAAATGTGTTTTTAAAACCACCTTCAGATCTTATTGTATCAAGTATCAATGCACCAGAAGTAGGAGGTAGCGGACAGCAATTACCATTTAGCTATTCAGTACTCAACCAAGGATTCACTCCTCCAGATACTAACTATTGGTTTGATAAAATTTACCTTGCTAATAATGGTTCATACGACCTTAGCAATGCAATTCTTGTTGGTACTAATTCTGTTTCTGATAAAATTCAATCGGGAAGTTCATACTATCGTCAATCAACTATTTCAATTCCAAGTACACTTGCTGCTGGCACTTATTATTTTTATGTTAAAACAGATGATGGAAATAGAGTTTTTGAATATACCAATGAAGGGAACAATATTTTAAGAGCCGACACTTCTATTATTATTTCTAATCCTGATTTGCAGGTAATAAATGTAATTAATGTTGCCAATGCATTTTCAGGAAATACAGCAACAATTCGTTGGGATGTTTTAAATGATGGTGATGCAAATGTAAATGCATACCGACGAGATTTCATTTTCTTGAGTTTGGATAGTGTTTTTGATTTGAATAGTGCTTTAATGTTTGATAGTTCAGCTTACTCTGAATTAATTCCTGCAAATGGTTTTGTGACGAAGCAAAAAACAATAAACATCCCCAATAATCTCGTTGGCTCATATCATGTTTTCGTTTACACGGATTTTAGAAATAATATTTATGAAAGCTCCTTTGAAAATAATAACGTAAATATTTTTAATGCAAATGATACTTCTGGTACTGGAGCATCCACAGTAATTACAATCGCGCAATCTCCATTAGTTGATTTAGCTATTGAATCATTTTCATTTCCTGATACAATTGCAGGTATTGATTCTGCATTAGTTTCTATTAGCATTAAAAACTTTGGTAATGCAGATGCAAATGGTAGTTGGACAGATAGCCTTTATATTTCTAAAAAATCTATTTGGAATCGAGATAGCGCTGTAGCGATTGCAAGTTTTGTTTATAGTGGATTACTTTCGATATCTACATCATATACGATAAATGAAACTGTGAGCATCCCTTCATCTAATGATATTCCGAATGGAAACAATAACTCACCATTTTATTTTTATGTATTTACTGATGCAAAGAATAATGTGTATGAAGGTATTAATGAAAATAATAATATCTACAGAGCTAGTAATTCGGTTGTGGTAACAAATCATTACGTTGATCACATAGTTGCAAGTGTGGTTGGTTCTGATTCCGCGTATTCTGGTCAACTTTACGGTATTGATTGGAATGTAAAGAATATAGGAGCTAAAGCTAATAACCTTTACTATAATGCATGGAATGATGGATTTTATCTTTCTATAGATACTGTATTAAGTTCATCCGATTATTTTTTAGGAAACAACTTTGTTAATACTCCTTTAAGTACTGATTCTTCATATAATTTACAAAGGCAATTTGTAATTACTAATGGTTTGGTCGGTAATTATTATTTGATTGCATACACTGATGTTCAACACAATATTACTGCTGAAAATAACCGAACAAATAATTATAATTTGATTCGTGATATTAACGGTAATCCCAAAACAATTTATATTGTATCACTACCGCCACCTGATTTGGAAGTTACAATTTATTCCGTACCATTTCAAGGTCAGGCCGGACAACCAGTTACAATCAAATATTCAGTAAAAAATATTGGAACAGGAGTCACAATTCCTAGTTCTTGGTTAGAAAAAATTTATCTATCTTCTGATTTTACGATTGATGGAAATGATAATGTTTTAGCTATAAATTCATCTGTTAAAATGCTTCTGCCAGATTCTTCATATATCGATAGTGCTCTTATTACTTTACCAATTCTTGCAAACGGAAATTATATTTTTATTTTGAAAACAGATAATAATGAGTCTGTATATGAAGGAACATTGGAAGCTAATAATTATGCCTATTCTTATATAACCATTTCGCAGCCTCCTCCAAGTGACTTAATTGTTGAAAATATTACAGCGCCAGATACTGTATTTACTGGGCAATCAGTTACAGTAAATTGGACAGTGCAAAATAACGGAGTATATCCTGCAACTGGAATTACAACAGAAGCAATTTATTTTTCAGATGATGCAACATGGAGTGTGGATGATATATTGTTTGGAACTATAAATGCCAACATTAATATTGCACCAGGATCAGCAGAGAATCATACGCTCACTGCAAATCTTAAAACAGTTCCTTTGGGTAGTCATTTTGTAATTGCTAGAACTGATTTGCTAAATAATATAATTGAAAGCGACGAAACGAATAATATTACCGTAGCGAATAAGCCTGTATTTGTAAACATGAAACAATTGTTTCTCGATTCACTTACTTCTGATCTTCTTGTTTCTGATACTATTATTCCAAATGGAACATATATTAATATAAACCAATTTATATACGAGAATAGAATATTTGCCTATTATCATCTTTATATTCCAGATTCATTAGCAGGACAATCGCTACGTATAAAATTAAACGGTCAGGGATATTATAGAAACTCATTGTATACTTCATTTGAAAAAGTTCCTACTGCAAATATCTACGATTATCTTTCGGAAAATCCTGACTCACTTGATCAGGAAATAATTATTCCTACCATTGATTCGGGAACTTACTACATTGCTTTTCGTGTTAACCACCAAAGTACAGCTAGTATTTATGAGCAAGTTTCATTATATGCAGATATTGTTCCGTTTGAAATTCGAATTGTTGATGCTGATAATGGTGGAAATACAGGAAATGTTACTGTAAAAATTACTGGATCGCAATTTATTCCTAATATGCAAGCGCATTTGCTTTCAAATAATTCAGCTTTAGATATTCAAGCAATACAAATCAGTTATGTAAACAACACAACAATTTATGCAACCTTTAATTTAAATCATCAACCACTTGGTATATACGATGTATTGTTAAGAAAGCCTGATAACACAACGGCATTACTTAATAATGCATTTGAAATTGAAACAGGAAATACAGGAACCTTTTATATAGGAGGAATTTCAAACTCAGGGATGTCAGGTAGTTCAAATGCTCCTGGTTGCGACCCAGGTTCTGCCGCAGGTATCAATAGTTCATTGCAATTTCAAGTTAATTGTCCTACTACTGCTCGTATAGGTAGAATAGTACCCATGACAATTTTATTTGGTAATGCAGGTAATGTAGATATTCCGCTTCCAACAAGAATTCTTAGCGGTACATTTTTAAATGATGCTACTGGTCCTCCAGTTGGTTTTACTGTCACTGACCTCAACCAAAATAACCAAAGCATATACATAGAGTTTCGTGAACCTGGAGGACCACCAAATGTGTTAAGAGCAGGCGCTAATAGTGGGATTACACTATATACGAAAACAGTAAGAAGAGGTAGAGTTAATTTTAAATTAAAATAATCCATTAAATCAAAACTTAGTATGAAACAAAATAATAAATGCATAAAATTATTAAGCCTTCTTTTTTTAACGGTGATGGGAAGTGTTAGCATACAAGCCCAAATAAATAATCAAGCCAACATAAAATGTCCGGGTGGAGTAAATGTAAATTCCTATAATGGAAACCTGAACTTGAGCCGTAATGATTTGTTCATCAAAGGACGTAGATTAAACTTCAACATATCATTTTATTACAATAGTATCGAGTGTAGAAAAAATCAAGGTTTTGGTAACGGATGGCAATTTCAATATTCACGACAATACAAAGCCGATAGCACAGGAATAAATGTTATTTCATCTGATGGTAGAGTTGATCATTTTAGTGGAGATACTTCTTCAAATAGATTCACAGCGCCAAAAGGAGTTTTTGATAGTTTAATACGACCTCAATCAGGTAGTTATGTTTTAATTACTAAAAGTAAAATGAAATATTTCTTTAATGATGTGCAACATAAACGTATGACACGACTTGAAGAAGCTAATGGTAATTTTCTAAACTTTACTTATACTGATAGTTTACTCACGCAAATTAGTGATGGTGCTGGAAGATCAATACAATTGTCATATACAAATGGAAAACTTGCGCAAGTTACTGATGCGAACGGTTCACCTTTAAGAACTATTAAATATTCCTATGATACAAATGGAAACCTTACGCAGGTTACTGATCCTGCAGGCAACAAAACTAAATATGGCTCCATCATTAATGGACCTATAAATACAATAACTGATAAGAATGGGAATACTGTAGATGTAATTTATCAATCTAATTTTGGAGTTAAAGAAGTGATTTCTTGCATTACAGATCAACGATTTTCATACAACAGTGCAACTCACACAACACATATCGTAGATGCTGTTGAAAGTGGAAATCAGGTTACAGTTATACAATATGATGCTAATGGAAATGTAATAAAGAAAACTGGTAACTGCTGTGGGTTCAATGTTGCATATGCGTATGATAAAAATAATAAGGTTTCAAAATTTACAAATGCTAATGGCGATAGTTATGAATATACTTATGATGCCAATGGAAATTTACTTACAAAGAAAGATCCATTAGGAAATGCATCTAATTATACATATGATCCTGTTTTTAGCAGACTTCTTTCCTACAAAGATAAAAATGGAAATATAACCAGTCTTACATATGACGGTAATGGTAATTTACTGCAAATATCTTTTCCAATGAGTGTAAATAACTATTATACTTATGCTTCAAATGGAGATATGATAACCGCTGTTGATGGCAACGGTAACACAACAACATATAGTTACGATAATTATGGAAACCGCATAGCTATTCATCAACCATTAGGTGTAAATCATTTATTTGCTTATAACAGCAAATGTCAGTTAACAGCTTATACCGACCCTAAAGGGAATTTAAGCACTTGTCAGTTTGATGTATTAGATCGAATGACTACCGTCACTGATGCATTAAATCAAACTATAACATTATCATACGATGCTAGTGGAAATGTACTAAGTTGTGTTGATAAGAATAATCATACTTCAACTTTTGGTTATGATGCGTTAAGTCGTTTAACTGTTTTTACTGATGCATTAAATCATTCATGGTATTCAACTTATGATGCGAAAAGTAATAAGTTGGTTTCAACAGATGCTAATGGTAATAGGAGACAATATGCTTTCGATAATCTGAATCGTTTAATTTCACAAACAACTCCTACAAATGACATTTCCACATTTAACTACGATGCAGCTGGTAATTTGATTGCTATTACATTGCCAAATGGAAATACTGTAAACATAACTTATGATAAGTTAAAAAGAAGAACCAATTTTAGTGACAATTTTGGAACCGTGTACTCTTTCACTTATGATAATGTAAGTAATTTGTTGAGTGTATCTGATGGTAATGGAAATACAAATAATTATACTTATGACGCTTTAGATAGAAGAATTGGTAAAACAGATGCCCTTGGTAATTCAGCTACTCGAGTTTACGATAATAATTATAACTTAATATCTACTAAAAACTTCGATAATAAATTACGCACTTTTTCCTATGATGCACTGAATCGCAGAACGAATATTACGGGTACGCAAGGAACTATTGCATCATTAATTTATGACCTAGATGGTAATTTGATTTCATTATCCGATGCTAATAATAATGCCACCACATATAATTATGATGCAATTAGCAGAACTACCCAAGTAACCTATCCAGATGCGACATTAAGTACACTTTCTTATGATGATGTAGGAAATATCACAAGTGTTACTGATCCCAATAGTGTAGTTACTAATTATGAATATGATGCTTCTAATAAAATGATATTAAGAGATTATCCTGGAAGCAATGATGATGTTTTTACTTATGATGCAAATGGACGAATTTTAACTGCAGTAAACAATGATGCCACTGTAACATTTGGTTATGATGCTGCAAATAGAATAGTATCCGAATCACTAAATGGTAAAACAACTGCTTATGTTTATGATGTTGCAAGCAATAAGCATACAACAATTTATCCAGGAGGAAGAATAATTTCACGTGTATTTGACTCTCGAAATAGACTTTCTGAAATTATAGAGGGCTCTTCTACTATATGTTCATTTTCTTATGATAACGCAAATAGGTTAATTAAGAGAAATATAAATGCAAATGGTACTCATACTAATTATTCCTATGATGGAAATAACAGAATGCTATCAATGTTAACCAATCCAGGTAGCATGTTAAATTCAAGTTTCGGTTATGATAAAGCAGGTAACAAACTATTTGAAAAGAAATTTCACATTAGTAATAAATCGGAGCAATACGGTTATGATAATTCAATGCGACTTACTTCATTTAAAGTTGGAGCATTAACAGGTAATACAATTGCTTCACCAATTCATCAATCACAATATAATTATGATTTGCGAGGCAATCGTACCTCCGTCACCACGGATGCCCAAACTACCAATTACACTTCAAATATTATGAATGCTTACACTAATTTGAGTGGAGCAATATCTGCAACAATGCAATATGATAATAATGGTAATTTAGTTAACGACGGTATCTATATCTACACTTATGATGCGCAGAATCATTTAATAGCTGTGAATAATGGAGCAATGTCAAGTTATAAATACGATGCTTTAGGTAGACGAATAAATAAAAAAGTAGGTTCAGTTTCCACTCAATTTTTCTATTCAGCTTATAATGAAATTGAATACAGAGACAGTTTATCAAATGTGCTTTCTAGCTATGTTAATGGACTACGGATTGATGATATTGTTTCGGCGCAAATTAATAACAATGACTATTACTATTATAAAAATGCTCTAGGTTCAGTTAATGCTATTGCCAATAGTAGTGGAACCATTTTAGAGCGTTACGAATACGATGCCTTCGGTAAAGTTCATTTCTATGATGCAAATTATAATATCACTTCATCTTCTTCAATTGGAAATACTATTCTTTTTGCTGGAAGAACTTATGATTCTGAAATAGCAAAATATTATAACCGTGCGCGAAATTATAATGAAAGCACAGGACGATTTGAACAACGAGATCCTAAAGGCTATTTTGCTGGCGACCTAAATCTTTATACTTACGTATTTAATAATCCAGTTGGTCTAATAGATCCATTTGGTACTGATGGAACTCATTGTGGTGATAAACCCAAAGCATCAGATCGTACTCCGGATATTATAGATCAAATTGGTACTGGTACTGCTTATGAGGGTGATTTGATATTGTCGCCAGCTGATTTAATATCTAGAGCTGCTGTTTTTGTTACCAAAGCAAAAGAGACTAAAATTGTTGCAGAATTCGTAGACCATTTTGCAACCAACCCCAGTGCAGGTGGTATTGTTGAAGAATTTATGTTAAGAAATTTAAAAGATGGAATAGCTGCTTCAGAAAAAGCTGCAGGAATTGCAAAACCTATTGGTTTCCTTGGTGGTCTTTTTGGTGCGCCTCTTGCAATTGTTAGTGCAATTGGGAGCGCTAGAACTTTTACAGATGATCCAACCAATGGCCACTTAACAGATTTAGCTGTTGCTGCAGCAGGTGTAGCTTCAGGAGTTGTTGGTCTCGCAGCATTAGGTGGTGTTGCTGCTGCATCTACTCCATTAATAGGAAGTGCAGGAATTGCACTTGCAGTTATAGGTATAGCAAATACTGCCACTCAATTAGCAACTGGACATACTTTAGGTGAACATATTGATGACGGTTTCAATGCGTGGTTTGATTGGTACTATATGGACCTTGATGATGAATTTACTGGCTATGTACCTAACCATTGCAACTAAACAATTGTTCAATGCAAAATTTTGCAATTATGAAATCAAGATTCAATATAAAAGTTCGATTAATATTTTTACCTCTAATCCTTTTTGCATTTATAACCATAGATACAAATGCACAAATGTGTACACCACCACCAAATGCACCTACTGCTATTGGTAGTGGCGCTGCAGATGCTGCACAAAAGGCACCGAATCCATGCGACGCAAATGATTCAGATAAAAAGAATTCAGATGGTCAGGATGATAATGGTTCTAATAATTCACATGGCCCTCAAGGTCCTGCTGATGATTTATCTAATAATGGTGATCCTACTTGGCCTATTGATGTTACAGTTCCCGGTGATCCAAATGAAATGATCAGTCCTGATGGTTATGATTCTGCACATTGGGTTTCTGTAAAAGACAATATGGGCTTCACTGTATTGTTTGAAAATGATCCAAAGATTGCAACGGCTCCCGCACATGACGTTTATATTTATTGCCCAATAAATGAACATCAGGATATGTCAACTTTCCGACTCGGCGATTTTGGTTTTAATGAAGATGTATTTTCTGTCCCTACAAATACATCTTACTACACCAAACGTTTAGATTTACGTGATTCATTGGGCGTGTAAGTTGAAGTTACTGCCGGTATTGATGTAGTAAACAAACGTGCCTTCTGGATCTTTGAAGCCATTGATCCTGAAACTGGTTTATCACCTGTAAGTCCTGAACTTGGTTTTCTTCCGGTAAGAGATTCTTCTATCACGGGATTTAGTGATACCATTGCTGTGAAAGGAGAAGGCTTCGTTAGTTTTACGATGAAACCAAAACCACTTTCATTAACACGTGATACTATATTGGCTTCTGCTCAAATTGTTTTTGATACCAACGATACGATTCCAACCAATACTGAATTTAACACCATCGATGCTGTTGCGCCAGTTAGCCATATTACCCCCTCAGCAGTTGTTAATAAGGAAGTAACATTACATGTTTCTAGTACAGATGATGCAAATGGTAGTGGTGTTAAAAACTATGATTTGTATGTAGCTCAAGATACTTCAAACTATGTATTGTACCTCTCAAATTCAACTGATTCCATTGTTAAGTTTACTGGTGTAAATGGTTCCAGATATTATTTCTTCTCATTGGCACAAGATAATGTAGGAAATAGAGAATCATTGAAAGGTTCTCCCGATGCAGTTCTGGATTTATCAAATGTTTGGTATGCTGATGCAGATTCAGATGGTTTTGGTAATTTAAATAAGGATTCAATTTCCTTATTGCAACCTGTAGGATATATTGAAATAGCAGGCGATTGTAACGACTCAAATCCATTAATAAATCCTTTAGCTACTGAAATATGCAATGGTTATGATGATAATTGTGATGGTGAAATTGATGAAGGCTGCCCTGGTTTATTAAGTCTTAAATTGTTTATTCAAGGATTCTATATTGGGAATCACCTAATGACTCCAGTCTTGTTTACTAGTTTATTAAGTGCAGATTCTACTGCTTGTGATTCAATTACTGTTGAACTTCATGATCCATTAAATTTAGTGGCTTCCGTAATGACCGTTTCTACTTTGTTATATACCGACGGAAGTGCATCCTTCACATTCCCACCTTCTATAACAGGTAACTTTTATTATATCGTTATACGTCATCGTAACTCTATTGAAACTTGGAGTAAACTACCTGTAACATTTACTCCTCCAGTAGTTTATTTTGATTTTACTTCGAATTAAATAATTCATTAGTATTTTCATGCTCCGAAAGTTTTTTCGGAGTTTTATTGAAAGTGATTAGATTTTTACAAAACCTTTTTTCTGTTATGTTTATTTTTAATATTTTTGGTTTCGACCGTTAATACTTAAATTGAGTCCCCAGTTATGAATAAAATACTACTAATTATATTTATTTTTATAGGTTTTTATACTTCATATGCACAAACTTTCCCCGATAGTCAAACCGACGGGAAATATTATACTGTAAACAATGCTAAACTATGGACTGTAAGTTTTGGCGAAGGTGATCCGCTATTTTTTATTGCGGGTGGTCCTGGTGGTTCACATTATGGTTTACGAAGTTTTGATTCCCTTTCAACTACCAATAAATTGGTGTACTTTGATGGCTTTGGAAGAGGAAAGTCAGATCTTGCTAAAAATGTTTCAGAGTATTCATTAGATCGTGATATTGAAGATTTAGAAGGATTAAGGAAAGCAATGGGTTTTGAGAAAATTAATATCCTTGGACATTCATATGGTGGTGTTGTTGCTCAAGGTTATGCATTGCGATATCCCAATAATGTAAAGCATTTAATTCTTGCAAATTCGTTTCATAGTTTTATTATGTGGCAAGAAAATGATGATAATTGTAATCGTGAAATAAAGGCAAATTATCCGGAAGTGTGGGATACCTTAATGAAAATTCGTGAGCAAGGTGCTATTTCAAGTGATAAAATCCATCAAGATATTTATGGAAGAGTTCCTTATGGATTTTTATATGCCTATAATCCAGATAATTTTAGAAGCAGAGGCCGTAAACCTTATCCAAATCCTCAAAACACAGAATTGTATTACCAAATGGTCGGCAAGGATGGAGACTTTATTGTAGGAAGTGATATTGGAACATTTGATTATAGAAAACAATTAAAGGATCTAAAAATGCCCATCTTAATAATTGGCGGAAGGTATGATAGAGTTGCTGTTCCAATGATGATGGTAAAATATAAAGAATATTGTCCCCAAGCTCAATTTGAAATGTTCGAACATAGTGGACATAATCCTCAGGTAGAAGAGCCAGCTGCAGAGTTTAAAATAATTAGAGAATTCTTAACTAAATAGGTTGGTTTAACTTTACTAGCAATGAATTTAATTAGTTCATTAAAATAATAATCCAACTTTTACTCCAGCCCACCGATGGTGTGTGCCTTTTTTAAATTCGCGGGTTAAATAGCTTTTGAATATTTCAAAATGCCATTTTCCTGATAAAAAAATAATTCCATAGTTATCTTGAAGTGTAAAATTGTTTATTTCATTAAAGGACAAAGTGTAAGGACTATTTCTATTAAACATTCCGCCTGACATAGAAGCATCATAAGCAATTGCATTAACTATAGTTTGATTATAAATATAAAGTTTATAATGGTTATCATTGTTATTATTAATTGAAAATGGATCGTTTATTCTGCCAAGTACGAATGAAAATCCAGTTGAGATTTTATCATTGTAATTTCCTATTCTTAATTTTGAATTACTTAGCATTGAAAAGTATTTATATTTTAAAATTGGAATGTCGAAACCCAAATCATAGTTTATAATTACATCATTACGAATTTGATTTTTCCAGCCTTGAGGCTCATTATTGTTTAATAAACGGTGTACCGAACTTTGTATTTCTTCGCCCAATGCAGCTGGTCCTAAAAAACCAATTACAATTGAGGATATTACTCTTTTTGATTTTGAAGAATCAACAGAAATGCAAAATGATTTTAATAATAACACCGACGCATAAGGACGATCGTTATATCTTATGGTTTTTTGTTTTATATCAGTTGGAGTGTAAGCATTGCTTTCTAATGCCAAACCATATTGAGAATTTCCTGCATTATAATTTACAAAAATTCTAGAAAATGGATTTTTTTTAAATTTGGAAGCAACCCACTCGAAACAAAACCCTTGAGTATAATAGTAATCTTTCGAAATAAATAAATCATTTTCATAATTTAAACGAATATAACTTTTATTTGGAATCGAACGTACCGTTGCTAAATTATCAATTGATTGAGCTAAACTTTGTATTGAAAATGGGGAGAGAAAGAAAATTATTATAAGAAACTTAAAACGTATTGTAATATTTGCTTTTTCAAAAAGTGGTTTCATACGAAAACATTAATTTTTCTTTTAAAGAATGTTCACAAACTTAATTATAGTTTTAGAGAATAATAGACTTTTTAGGTTAACAAAGTATAAATATAATTTTGTGTAGAACAATTTCTACATAATCAAAAGTTTACTCCAATTTTTATTCCTCCATAACGATGATAATCTCCAGTTCTAAATTCTCGTGTTGTAAATGATTGTAAATATTCAAGATAAAGTTTCTTATATGCTAAAACAATACCATAGTTATCCTGAAATATAAATCGATTTATTTCGCCGTTGCCTAATGTATAAGGACTACTTTTATTGAATATTCCACCTTGTAAAGTAGCATCATACCCTATTAAATTAACCAAAGCTTGGTTATAAATATACAAATGAAATTCGTTTTCTGATTTTATTAAACTAAATGGATTGTTTATCCTTCCAAACGAAAATGTAAATCCTGAATTAATTTTATCACTTAACGTTCCAACACGAATATGAGAATTTAAATTTAATGAAAAATATTTTTGTGTGATGATAAGTTTATCA
>JANPGA010000186.1:0-3044 GCA_031423735.1 Bacteroidota bacterium
AGTTTATCGATATGACTCACCAGGATCTGAATGCATAGGAATAAGTTTATCGGCTTCAAGTACTAATAGTATTGGTTATCAAGTTTACAATGGTGTCCCAGGAAATGTTGGTGTATCGTGCATAGCAACGGGAGGTGGAGCATATGCTGGTACACTTACTGGAAGTTTTACATTATCATTGGCAGGTACTTATTACATAATGGTTGATACTTGGGCGGATCCTAAAAATACAGATTATAATATTTCTTTAGCATCATATGGTACTTCTGTTACAAACGATTTACCTTGTAATGCAACTCCAATTGCAATTGGAAATACTACTACTGGTGATAATAATTGTTCGAATGGAACGGGTGAACCAGCTGCTCCAGCCTGTTGGATAACTCCTAATGGTTTAAATACGGTATGGTATAGTTTTGTAGCTCCAAGTTCTGGATCCGCAATAATAAGAACATCTCCAGGTACATTGCGTAATACACAAATTGCACTTTATGCAGGGCCATGTTCTAATACGATGACGTACGTTAGCTGTAACGACAATGCAGCCGCTTGTGGTGGTACTTCAACGTATATGTCGCAAATTACGGCCTCCGGCTTGGTTGCAGGAAATGTCTATTATGTTGCTGTAGATGGATATGGTTCTTTTACAGGAACATTTGGAATTTCTATAATAGATGGTTCACTTGCACTTGATCCTGTTCCCGGACAAGATTGTTCACTTTCGTTAGCAGTATGTAAAAGTGTAGTTACTGTTGGAGATCCAGGGTTTCAATCATTTGGTAATATATGTGATTTCCCGGGTGGAGGATCAAATTGTATTACTTCAGGAGAACGTGGTACGGTTTGGTACGAAATACAAATTGCATCTAACGGAAATTTAGAATTTACTATTGTTCCAAATGATTGGCAAGGTGCTCCAAGTGTCGAAAGCACCGATTATGATTTTGTTTTATGGAAGTCGACAGGTGCAGGAGCAACAAGTTGCGCTTTAATTGCAACAGGAGCTACCCCATTACGATGTAATTATAGCTATTTAGGAGTAACAGGTTTGTATGGAACTTTAAATGGAACTGATAATCCATTGTATCCTGGACTAGGAGCTGCGAATCAATCACAATTACCAGTTGTTGCAGGTGAAGTCTACTTGCTTGCTATTTCAAATTTCTCAAATTCAGTTTCTGGATTTAGGATGGAATTCCCAAGTGGTTCCCCAGTTAATTTTACTCCTACACCATCAACCGTTGTTTGGACAGGTGGAGTTGATAATGATTGGTTTAAAACAGATAATTGGGGTGGGTGCGCACTTCCAAATTGCTCATCAAATGCAATAATATTATCTGCATCGGCAAACCAACCAATTATTAACGCTGCAGGGAGTGGCGCAAAATCATTAACTATTAATTCAGGATCAAATCTTACGATTAATTCAGGATATAGCTTATCCTTATGTCAGAATTTAACGAATAATGGAGTTTTAACAGCTAAAGGAAGTTCAACTGTAGCACTTACTGGATCACTCAATCAAATTGTTAAAGGAAGTTTGTTGGGAAATAATTCTTTTGCTAATTTAACAATTACTAAAACTGGGAGTAGTGCTACTTTGTCAAATGATATTCAGGTGCAAGGTGATTTAGTTATATCTGATGCAACAAGCTCTTTAAATGGGAATGGAAAAAATATTGATCTATATGGTAATTTCTCAAATAATGGTGGAACGTTTACTCCCGGAACGAATGGAAATTTAACCTTTAAGGGTTTGGCTCCCCAAACTTATTTTAATGCCGGAACACTTAATTCTGTTTTGATGTCACATTCTTCAACTGGTGTTACTTTACTTTCGGATTTAAAAATCGGAACCAGTGGAGTTTTAACTTTAACAAATGGTAAAATTATTACAACTGGAAGCTATGAAGTAAATGTTTTGAATTCTGGATCAAATGCTATTTCAACAGGTAATTCAGTAAGTTATGTGGAAGGGAGTTTAAGAAGAGCGATACCTGCTGTTCAAGCAGCAAGAGTTTTTGAGTTTCCTGTAGGACATTCCTTGAAAGGATATCAACGAGCAACAATGAATTTGTATAATGGAGCCACACCATCCATATTAAGTTTAAAAGCAACATTCAATCCTTATCCAGGAACAATTCCTAGTGCTTTAGGACAAGATCCTTCGTGTAGCCCCAATTTTAATACAAATTCATTAGATAATGGATATTGGTCAGTAACACCTCAAGGTACTGGACAGGCTGATATGAATATGGTTTTATATAATACAAATTATACAAATCCATCTAATGTTTTTACCATAATGGAAAGAATAAATAATGGATCATGGTTTGTTCCATCAATAATAAATGGTGCATGTAATTCATCCACTATAACATCGGTTTCGCGAAATGGAATTCAACAAACACATAGTGCGGGTGTTACAATCGACTTTGGAATTACACAAGGGTCATCACTATTGCCAGTAACATTGCTTTCATTGATTGCTGAACCTAGAGTGAATAGTATTTTAACAACATGGATGACCGCAAGCGAGAAAAACAATAAGGGATTCGAAGTTCAAAGAGCTACTAAGGCAAATCAGTTTGTTGCTATTGGTTGGGTTGATGCGAGCGGTACAGGAACTACAAACAAATTATCAACTTATAATTTGGAAGATAAAGAAGTAATTCCAAACGTTCTTTATTACTATCGTTTACGTCAAGTAGATTTCGATGGAAAGGAATCGTATTCGAAAACGGTTGCTGCTATAATAAGAGAAAAAGGAGTTGTGATTATGAATGCATATCCAAATCCTTATAAAGAAACTACATCAATTAAATACATTCTAAGCCGACCAACTATTGTGAGTATTGAAATAAATGATATGAGTGGAAAATTGGTAAAAAAATATCAACAAGGACTTCAATCAGAAGGAAGTTATACGGTTCCATTTTCTGCAAAATCAATGGATTTAAGATCTGGTACCTATAATGTTTCTATTTGGTGTGATGATCAACGATATCAATTAAGACTTACTGAAATTGATTAAATAATTTTAA
>JANPGA010000187.1:0-6121 GCA_031423735.1 Bacteroidota bacterium
TTCGTTAAAAATTCCATTTATCCGATTATTAAAAAACATTAAAGAACCAATCCTTTTAGCATTCTCCACAGCATCCAGTGAATCCGCTTTTCCTAAAACCATTGAGGCATTGGAGAAGTTTGGATGTAGTAAACGAATCATCAGTTTTGTTTTGCCATTGGGTTATTCATTTAACCTTGATGGCTCCATCATGTACATGACATTTGCAACAGTATTTATTGCTCAAGCTTATGGAATAAACTTAACCTTGCAGCAAGAAATAACCATGATGATGATGTTATTAGTAACAAGTAAAGGAATGGCGGGAGTACCTCGAGCTTCGCTTGTTGTTATAGCAGGAATGCTCTCTGCATTTAATATTCCCGAAGGTGGATTACTTTTATTACTTGGCGTTGATCAATTACTAGATATGGGTCGTTCGGCAACTAATGTAATTGGTAATGCAGTAGCAACGGCAGTGGTGAGTAAGTGGGAAGGGGAGTTAAATTTGGAATAATTCAGAATTCAGAATTCACAATTCAGAATTTACTGTTTAGAATTAAGAATTCACAATTCAGAATTAAAAATTCATTTTTTTCTTAGAATCAAACTTCCCTCCTTAGGAGGGATTGAGGGAGGCCGTTGAAATAATTCAGAATTCAGAATTTATAATTTATGAATCAATTTTTTCTTCCAATCAAAACTTCTCAACTTATTAGGGATTGGAGGGCGCATTTTTAAAGTTTACAAATTGCAAAAAAAAGAATTATTTATCTCTTCACCAACCTATAATTCAACGAGCTTTTAATTTCTTTTTGTTGTTTGTCGAGCATGATGAGTGCGCTATCGCCTTTTGCTTTAAAGTAACGAACATCATCTGGTCGAGATGCATTGAGTTGATAGATGATCGAAGCATCGCCTGCTGAAAGATTTCGTACATAGGAACCAGTTCCTGTTAAAATGGTATCTCCTGTATCTTTTCCTTGATAGGTTTGTTGGATATGATAAGTTAGACTATCAGAATTAAGTGTTATTTCAGTAAGGATACCTTTGCAATCAGCACATGGCAATACTCCCGAAAAGAATTGACTTGATTCTTCAATAATATGAAAGTCGGTAGTGTCGTTTGTTGGGATGGTATCATAAACAACAGTTACATTTTCAGGATTCCTATTGCAAGAGGTAAGTAAAAAAGGAACGGCTATTAGAAGAAGAATTTTTTTCATAATTATGATTTAAGGCTCGAAGATAATAAATTCAAGAATGTATGATGAATAGGATGATTGGTTTTGAATATAAATTGAACAATTTAAATTTACTGCCAAGTTAGAAGATTTAATATTTGGGTAAAATTATTATTTTTTAAATAAACCATTTAATGCATCTTTTGCTTTTTGGGCTGCATCCTTTTTAGCTTTTTCAATTTCAGCTTTTGCCTTTGCTTCTGCATCCTTTTTAACCTTGTCAGCTTCAGCTTTAACACGGTCTTCTCCTTCTTTTTTAAGACGATCAGCCTCTGCTTTAGCCTTATCTTCTAGTTCCTTTTTTTGTTTAGCAACTTCATCTTTCACTTTGTTTTTAAGATCAGTAACAACACTTGCCGCAGCATTTTTTAGGTCTGTTTTAACGGTAGGATTGTTTACTGTTCCTCCAATTAATGCATTTACTTTTATGGATTCGCCCAATGTCATTTTCGCTCCATTTGCATTTGCTTGCGATATTAAGCCATTTAATGCACTCGTTGCTTGGGATGGAAGTTTGTTAGTAGGGATGTTCATTCCTAATGTATAATCGATAGTTTGATCGAAGCCCGAACTGCCTTTGATGTTGGTATTTATTCCAGCTAGATTGGCATCAAATGGATCAACATTTACGCGGCCATCTTTAAATTTAAAACTCAAATTTGTATTGCCAACTGATAGTTGTTTAAACTGATCTAGTTTTAATGCATCTGCAACTTTAACTAAGGGAGGAAATTGTGCAATTACAATATTCATGGTACTTAGTTTTCCTTCTCCATTTAATGTTTGCATTTTTGGTTGAAGATGTTCATCAAGTTTGCCATTTAGATTTAATGTTGTGTTAAATGTACCGCTCGTTCTTTCTGCAATTGGTGCCATTTTCTTTACCGTTCCAAAAGTTTTTACGGTTTGTTGAATATCAAATCCTTTAATATCCATAGCAAATTTCATATCCGCTTCTTTACGAATACGAGTAGCATAAGTCCCACTTAACTTCATCGCTCCACCTAAGGTGTTAAACGATAAGTTTTCCATGTCCAAAGCTTGATCACGAATCACAACTTTACCAGATAAATTTTGAAGAATTACATTGTCATAGATGAGTTTTCCAATTGAAGTTGTTACTGTAAAATCTAAATTCGATGGAATCTCAATCAATGCCATTGGAGTGGTATCTTTGGCAGCAGTGGTTGTAGTTGTTTTAGATTCAAAATCGGCTAAATTAATTTGCGAACTTCTTAAATTCATACTCCCTTTTAATGTTTCTTTTTTAAACATATAAGCAAGTAAATTATCTAATGATCCTGTTGCATTAAAATCACTAGAGCCCATGCGTGCAACTAAATTATTTAAGGTAACATTTTGTGGGTTGAATGTTAATGCTAATTGCTTCAATTCAAATCCTTGTTTGTAATCTTTACTAGAATAATTAAAATCTGTTAAGGATAAAGATCCCGCTGCTTTAAAATCTTGATAACGTTTTTGTTCAATCGCCGACATTCTTCCATCGAATGATAAATTAGCCAACATTAATCCTGTGATCGAAGTTCCTGCTTCTAATGGAACGATCTTACTAATATTTGCAAAGTTTACTTTTCCTATAACGGCACCATTTAAATTTGCATCGCTTACTGGTGTTCTAACTTTTAAATGAGCATCGAAGGGTTCAGTACCTAAATCAACATGTAATTTATTTAAATCGATTGCTGTGTGATCAGGAACACCATCAGGATTTAATACATCTAAATCAACAACTACATTATTTACGGCTATTGGTAATGATGGATATTGGAATTTACCATTCTGAATTTTTACATTTAATCCAAACCCAGGCATATGTTTGTCGTTGTAAATTCCTTTTGCAAAACCTTTTAAACTTAACGTTCCCGATGATTTTAAATCTTTAAAGCTAGCCGAATAAACACCTGGTACTAAGGATAGGAAATTTCTAAATTCATTTTTCTTCGCTTCAAATTTTAGATCCATTGCAATATCTTCTTTTGGCATAGCAACAAATCCATCTAAACCTAATACTAATTCATTTAATGAGATTTCATTCTCTTTAAAAGTAAATTTCATATTTGCCATATCCATATCAAGATCGGCTTTAATTTTTGTGTTGATGTTATGAAAATATTTAACGCCTCCATACCATAAATTCATGGCTTCAACAGAAGTATTTGTTCGTAGTAAAAATAAATCTTGCGTAAAATCACCACTTCCATCATGATTCAAATTATCAAGATTCATCTTAAAGCCCATTGATGCATCATCGCAATGAATAATCCCTTTGTTGATACTATATTTTCTTAAAGCAACTTTAAATTTTGTTGGCTCAGATGACGGTGTTGCGGCACTATCAGGTTTTGCAATATCCCAATTCGCTTTTCCATCTTTTAAAACTAACAAATTAATTAATGGTTCATCCAAATGAATTGATTTAATATCAATCTGACCACCTTTAATTACACTCATTACATCAATTGTAAAATCTAATTCTTTGATTGCTGTTAAAGTATCTCCTGCAAAAGGGGTAACACCAATAACACTTAAATTATTAATACTAATTGTGAAATTTGGGAAGCTCCGAATTAATGTTAAATCAAATGCACCAAAATCAACTTTAGCGTTTACATTTTTATTGGCTTCATCCTTAACCATTGCTACAATTTTATCTTTGTAAACAATAGGAAGTATTATTGCAGCGCCTAAAATTAAAAGGACTAAAATACCTAGTCCAACAAGAATCTTTTTTAACATTTTGAATTTATTTTACTGGTTTTACAATTATAACGCAAAGTTGAGATGGTTTAATGTTAAATCACATCAATAATTTTAAAATTTTAATGTTTATTTTAACAATTTCAGCGTCTATCTTTTACTTAAATTTTTATGCCTAAAGTTTCGCAGTTTTATTACGTAAAAAATGATCTGCCAAAACTAGTGCTGCCATAGCTTCCACAATAGGAACAGCTCTTGGAACCACACATGGGTCATGGCGACCTTTTCCCTCTAATGAAACCGTTTTTCCATCCTTATCAACGGAATCTTGAACCTGCATTAAAGTGGAAACTGGCTTAAAGGCTACTCTAAAATAAATGGGTTGTCCGTTGCTAATTCCGCCTTGAATCCCACCCGAATGGTTGGTTTTGGTGCTAAAAATTGGATGTCCTTTATGGTCAATTTTCGATTCAAAAACATCATTATGCTGTGAACCTTTCATACCTAAACTCTCGAATCCAGAGCCATAATCGAATCCTTTTACAGCATTAATACTTAACATTGCCTTCCCTAAATCAGCCTGTAGTTTATCAAAAACGGGTTCGCCTAATCCAATAGGTGCATGGTGAATAACACAAGAAACAACGCCACCAACCGTATCACCAGCTTTTTTAATTTCTTCAATCAATGCTATCATTTGACCAGCTAAGTGCTGATCAGGACACCTTAAAATATTATCATCAATGGTGTTGAGGTCTAATTGCGTATAATCCGAATTAATTTTTATAGCTCCTACCTGACTAACATATGCTTGAATTTTAATGCCGTGATGGAGCAATAACAGTTGAGCTACTGCGCCTGCCATAACTCTTGCGGCAGTTTCACGAGCGGAGGATCTTCCACCACCTTTAAAATCGCGAACAGCATACTTTTGATCATAAGTAAAATCAGCATGACTTGGTCGGTAGGCAGTTTCTAAATGACTGTAATCCGCAGAACGTTGATCTTTATTTTTTATAAATAAGGTAAGTGGCGCACCTGTTGATTTTTCCTCGTAAACGCCAGATAAAATTTCTAAAATATCATCTTCTTTTCTTTGCGAGGTAATATGACTTTGACCTGGTTTCCGACGATCTAGTTGACTTTGAATAAAGTCGATATCAATAACTAATCCTGCTGGGCAGCCATCAATAACAACCCCAATACCCGCACCATGTGATTCTCCAAAACTGGTAACACGAAATAATTCACCAAAAGTATTGCCAGCCATGTGGATTTTTGTATTTATTAAAGTGTAAAATTAGGCAATTAATTGAGTGGTTCAATCACCTTTTTTAGCATCACAAAGTCATTCATTTCGTAGCCATCACCTATATCAAAATCTTTCACTTCTTCTATCATAAAGCCATTTTTAAAATAATAATTAATAGCGATATGATTTTTCCGGTTAACGGTTAAGCGAATGGTTTTTATATCCGCAAGGTGAGAAAATGCATGATCAAACAGTTGCTGTCCAATTCCTTTGCGATGGCGATCAACATCCACATAAAATTTATTTAGGAAATAGTCGCCATTCCCTAAACTTTGGTAAGAAAGATATCCTAAGGGCGTTTCATGATCATAAACAATCCAAAAAACATGACCTTCATGCAATTGTTTCAAGAGTGCTTCGGCCGAATACATTTTTTCAAGCATATACTCGATTTGCTCGATGGTAATAATACTTGGATAGTGCTTCCTCCAAATTTTCACAGCAAGAGCATGTATTACAGGTATTTCCGCCTTGCTAGCCCTAATATAATTCAATTTTTCCACCCTCTAAAGATAAAAAAAATTATTTTTAAGAAACGTAGCATTTACAGATAATTTGGAATTTAAAATGAGAGGTGCATTTTTCAATCGGAGGTAGATAAGGGATTCAAATTGGCAACTGCCATTTACAAATACCTAATTGTATTTATCGAATAAAGCATTTGGCAAAAGCTGCTGGACTTCATGAAAATTTAATCACTTTGCATCATTTAAGGCATAGCGTAGCGACACATTTAAAAGAGAATGGAATGCCCCTCTCACAAATCATGGAATTCTTGGGACACAATTCAATAAATG
This sequence comes from Bacteroidota bacterium, assembly GCA_031423735.1. GTDB lineage: Bacteria > Bacteroidota > Bacteroidia > AKYH767-A > OLB10 > JANXSD01. Next base: position 6,051 of record JANPGA010000187.1, read on the forward strand.
TAACACAAGGTTACTTAGAAGGTTATAAAATAAATTGGAAGTGGCAGAAAAAACATAAACGAAAATTGCGT
>JANPGA010000188.1:0-9272 GCA_031423735.1 Bacteroidota bacterium
ATAAGCATTATTTAGTTACTTGTCAAGATACAAATTATAATGAAGTTCGAGTTATGGATACTGCAACAGATACTCTTTATAAAATAGTTTCAGTTGTAAGATATCCTCAAGAGTTAGCAATTTCAACTTCTCAAAATTTAGCTTTCGTTACAAATATGGAAGACAATACTTTTAGTGGTGTTAAGGGTTCCGTAAGTGTTATTGATTTAAATACGTTTACTGAACAGAAAATTCGTGTTGGTTGGCAGCCACATGGAATTGCAGTGGATGAAAAAGAGAAGTTAGTTTATGTAGCAAATAGAAATGTATCTGGAGGAATTGCGCCACATCATGCTACTGCTTGTGCAGGAAAAAATGGTTATTTAAGTGTTATCGATTTACTTACTTTCAAATTAGTTCCAGGTTACAAACCTGAACTATCTGTCGATCCTTATTCTGTTTCTGTACGGCCATAAAGAGTGTTTCAAAGTCTTATTCAAATTAGACATTGTTAGTAAAGTTTTTAATGTATTTTATTATGAATTTAAATAATCGCGCTATAATATTATTTGATGGTTACTGCAATTTTTGTTCATCAAGTGTTGATTTTATATTAAAGCACGATAAGAAAAAAGTGTTTTTATTTGCAGCGTCTCAACAATCTGAAGGAGAGAATTTGATCAACGAATATAATATAAAGAATATTGATTCAATCGTATTAATTTATAACCGAAAAGCATATAGTTATTCTACAGCAGTTTTGAAGATTTGTAGTTTGTTAGGAATGCCATTTAATATTTTCTCTATATTCTTAATTGTTCCAGAATTTTTACGAAATGTCATTTATAAATGGGTAGCAAAAAATAGATATAAATGGTTTGGTAAAAGAAATACTTGTCGTTTGCCAGATGAAAAAGATGCAGGTCGATTTTTGTAATATTTTATTTCCAATAAAGTTTTAAAATTGATTTTTTAAAATCTATTACTGCAGAATATTTCTCTAAAAGATCGCTTCCAAGAATCCCATCTATATTCTTAAATCCCATCATTCGATAACTTTCATTTACATGTTTTAAATCTAATAAAATCAAATCGTGATTTTTTATTCTTAACTCACCAATTCGAATGTTTTTTATAACAGCAGCATGACTTTCCATAGAACTTGTGCCAATACCAGAAGTAATAGCTTCAAGTTTACGGTGCTTGCTTCCTGGTAGATAATATTCAACTTTATCTTGATCAATTACAGTTTGTGATGCACCAGTATCCACAACAAACCTTGCAACTTTGTTATTCAAAAAAACCTTAATATGAATATGTAAACCCGAGGGAGGAATAGTAATTTTTTCTAAAGTTATTATTGTAATTGACATACTTTAAATTCTTTTAATTTTCAATGATATATCCTCAAACAAAAACAGCGTACCTTATTAGATACGCTGTTAAAATTATATTTCAATAAATTATTTTACGGTTTCTTGCATTCTGTCTAATACATCCATCACTTCTTTTACAGCTGCACCTGATTTTTTTAATAAATCCATTTCGCCTGCATTTAATTGGAGTTCGATAATTTGTTCAATACCGTTTTTTCCTAATTTAACTGGAACTCCTAAGTAAATATCTTTCATTCCATACTCGCCATTTAGCCATGCACAAACAGGGAAAATTCTTTTTTGATCACGAACAATTGCTTCTACCATTTGAGCAGCCGCGGCACCAGGAGCATACCATGCTGAAGTTCCCATTAAGTTCACTAATTCTCCACCACCAACTTTAGCACGTTGTATAATTGCATCCAACTTTTCAGTTGAAATTAATTCAGTAACTGGAATTCCAGCAACAGTTGTATAGCGAGGCAATGGAACCATTGTATCACCATGGCCACCCATTAATACTGCTTGTATATCTTTTGGTGAACAGTTTAATGCTTCAGCAAGGAACGCACGATAACGAGCAGTATCAAGAATTCCTGCCATTCCAAAAACTTTGCTTGATTTTAATCCTGAAGTCATATATGAACAATAAGTCATAACGTCTAGAGGATTACTTACAACAATTATAATAGTGTCGGGCGAATATTTAACAATACTTTCAGTTACCGACTTTACTATTCCAGCATTAGTAGCAATTAAATCATCACGACTCATGCCTGGCTTACGTGGTAAACCTGAAGTAATAACTACAACCTCTGATCCTGCAGTTGCAGCATAATCATTCGTTGATCCTTTTACTCGCGTGTCATAAAGATTTATTGGTGCAGTTTGCCAAATGTCAAGCGATTTGCCTTCAGCAGTTCCTTCTTTTATATCAAGTAGGATTACTTCATTAGCTAGTTCTTTATGAGCAATTACATTGGCGCATGTGGCTCCTACGTTTCCAGCACCTACAACAGTTACTTTCATTTTTAAAATATTTTATTTTTGGTAATGGTTTATTAGCCGCGAAGTTATGGAAAACGAATGTTTATAAACAAGTAAGTTTACCTTAATATTTGTTTATAATGGCGGATTTAGGCAATTTGTTCACTGAATTAGAATTGTTGAAGGGATTTCAAGATCAAATTAAGTTTTTGAGTTTGCATTCTACAAAAAAAGCGCAGCTTTTGGGCTGCGCTTTTCAGAAATATAATTATGATTAAATATCCACTTTAGCATATTTAGCATTTTTCTCAATAAACTCTCTACGAGGTGGTACATCATCACCCATCAACATAGAAAAAATTCGATCTGCTTCGGCAGCACTTTCAATTGTAACTTGACGTAAAGTACGAGTATCAGGACGCATAGTAGTTTCCCAAAGTTGCTCTGCATTCATCTCTCCAAGACCTTTATATCGTTGGATTCCTACAGTTGATTCTTTTCCTTCACCACCAATTCGCTTTACAGCAGCAATACGTTGCTCATCGGTCCAGCAATATTCTTCTTCTTTTCCTTTTTTAACAAGATAAAGAGGAGGAGTTGCAATATAAATATATCCATTCTCAATTAACTCTTTCATGTGACGGAAAAAGAAAGTTAGAATCAGCGTTGTAATATGACTACCATCAATATCGGCATCTGTCATGATTACAATTTTATGGTAACGTAATTTCTCGATATTAAGCGCTCTTTCATCTTCAGGAGTTCCTTTGCTTACACCCATTGCAGTAAACATATTGCGAATCTCCTCATTGTCATAGATCTTATAATCCATCGCTTTCTCCACATTTAGAATTTTACCTCTAAGTGGTAAGATAGCTTGGAATTCACGGTTACGACCTTGTTTGGCCGTTCCACCTGCAGAATCTCCCTCGACCAAAAACAATTCTGATTTATGAGCTGCTTTCTCTGAGCAATCACTTAGTTTACCTGGCAATCCAGAACCTGAAAAAGCACCTTTACGTTGTACCATTTCACGAGCTTTACGTGCGGCATGACGAGCGGTAGCGGCAAGAATAACTTTACTTACAATAATTCTAGCTTCACGTGGATGTTCTTCAAGATACATTTGGAGCATATCCGAAACGGCTTGATCAACAGCACCCATAACTTCGTTGTTCCCAAGTTTGGTTTTTGTTTGACCTTCAAATTGAGGTTCTTGAACTTTTACAGAAATTACTGCTGTTAAACCTTCACGAAAGTCATCACCAGATATTTCAAATTTCAATTTACTTAAAAGGCCTTCTTTTTCTGCATAATTTTTTAAGGTACGCGTAAGAGCTCTTCTAAAACCTGAAAGGTGAGTTCCACCTTCATGAGTATTTATATTATTTACATAAGAATGAACATTTTCGTTATAGGAAGTATTGTAATGCATTCCAACTTCAACAGGAATATTATTACGTTCACCTTCCATGTAAATTACATCTTCAATAAGTTTCTCACGTGTAGCATCAAGAAACTCAACGAATTCAACAAGTCCGCGATCACTATAAAAACGATCTTTATTTACAGATTCTCCAGCAGCATCTAATTCACGTAAATCAGTAATGTTAATTGAAATTCCTTTGTTTAGAAAAGAAAGTTCACGCATTCGAGTTGCAAGCGTATCGTAATGGTAAATTGTTGTAATGAAAATTGTATCATCGGGCTTGAAAGTAACTTCTGTACCTGTTCGATCAGTAACACCAATTTCTCTTACTGGATAAAGTGGCTTTCCTATACTGAACTCTTGTTCGAAAATTTTCCCGTTACGGTGAATAGTAGCTTTTAAGGCGATTGAAAGTGCATTTACGCAACTTACTCCAACACCGTGTAAACCACCTGAAACCTTATATGAATCTTTGTCGAACTTTCCACCAGCATGAAGTACAGTCATAACTACTTCAAGAGCAGATCTTCCTTCTTTATGATGCATGTCAGTTGGAATTCCTCGACCATCATCTTTTACTGTAATGCTATTGTCAGGATTAATAAATACATCGATATTTTTACAATGGCCTGCAAGAGCCTCATCAATTGAATTGTCAACTACTTCATAAACAAGGTGATGAAGACCTTTAAACCCAATATCACCGATATACATTGCAGGGCGCTTACGTACAGCTTCCAATCCTTCAAGGACTTGTATACTATCGGCAGAATAATCATTTGCTTTTTGTTCTTTTTCTAACACTTCTTCGCTCATTATCAATAGTTTAAATAGAATACAGATTTGTATGCCAAAGATACTAATTTTAAGCCTACAATTGCTCTTAAAAGCACCTTATGTTAATAAATTGATACTTCAATATAAAATGTGATTTTCAGAACCTAAATTGCCTTTAAAATGGTTTTAAAAAGCGATAAAATAATAAACATTCCTGTTTTGTGTTCAATCAATTACTTTTGCCCAAGAATATATGGAAAAAATTAAATCGTATTACGAGAAATCCCCGCTTACTATAATTGTATTAGCTGGTTTTATTTTCAGATTAATTGCAGCCATATTTTCTAAAGGTTATGGAATGCATGATGATCATTTTTTGGTTATTGAAGCAGGACAAAGTATCGCTGCTGGTTTTGATTACAACAATTGGTTGCCTTGGAATGCTGGTGGTCAAGTTAGTGGGCATAGTTGGTTTTATGTTGGAACTCATATTATGTTATTTAAATTTTTTCAATTTATACAGGTTGAAGATCCACAAGTTAAAATGTTATTGGTAAGATTTATTCACGCATGTTATTCCTTATTGGTGATTATTTTAGGATATAAAATTACACTTCGATTTAGTGATGAAAAGGTGGCTAGAAATGCTGCTTGGATTTTAGCATTGTTATGGTTTATACCTTCTTTAAGTGTTCGTAATTTGGTTGAATGGGTATGCGTTCCACCATTAATGGCTTCCTCATTAGCCTTAATAAAATTTGATGAAACTCGAAATCGAAAATATGCAGTTTGGGTTGGGTTTTTTATCGGAATTGCCATTGGGATTCGTTATCAATGTTTATTCTTTTTTATTGGAGTTGGATTGGTTTTTTTAATTCGAAAAGAAATAGTTGGAGGTATTATTTGTTTTTTAATATTCTTTGTTACCTTCTTTTTAACGCAGTCGGCAGATCTGTTTTTATGGGGAAAACCATTTGTTGAACTTACTGAATATGTAAATTATAATTTTGCTAATTCAACTAGTTATTTTGATCGACCTTCTTATCAATATATAGGAACAGTTGGAGGTATGTTAATTCCTCCAATTAGTTTATTTTTAATAGCTGGATATTTTAAAAGTTGGAAAAAAACCTTTGTAATATTTCTACCTTCTTTATGTTTTTTTATATTTCATAGTTATTTTCCGAATAAACAAGAACGATTTATTATGCCTTTTGTTCCATTTTTAATTTGTGGAGGAATTGTTGGATGGTCGCAAATTAAATAACATATTAAATGGAAAAAATTTGAAGCTGGTTCATGGAAATTTTTCTGGATAATCAATTTTATTCCATTACTTGTTTTTTCAACTATGTATTCAAAAAGATCACGTGTTGAAGCAATGTATTATTTATTTGATAAACCAGATTATAATAATTTTGTAATAGAGTCAAGTCATCTTGATGACGCTCAATTATTGCCACAGTATTACAGTGGAAAATGGCAGAAAGGTTACTACCTATATTCTGGTTATACAGTAGATAGTTTAAATGCTGATTTAATTAAAAAGAATGATAAAAATTTCCCCAATTACATTTTGTTTTTCGAAGATCAAGATTTGCAAAAACGAGCCAAAATTTTCGAGGAAGGAAGTGGTAAAAAAATAAAATTGGTATATACTGCTGAGCCAAGTTTTATGGATAATTTATTGCATTGGTTAAATAAAAACAATAAAAACCAACCAGTTTTTGTTTATCGGGTAGTTCAATAAAAACAATTCAATTTTTTAAGTGTTTATAGGTTTAATAAATTATTTATGATAACTGTTGTTTCTGGAACAAATCGGCCTAATAGCCTTACGTATAAGTTTTCAATGATTTATTTTAATTCATTATTAGAAAAACACGAAAAGGCTCAATTGTTTGACCTTAAATCATTACCCAGTTCAGCTTTAAATACTGATGTTTATGAAAAAGGTAAGAAGCCAGAAGAAATTATGAAAATTCAAACAGAAATTTTTCAACCTTCGGAGAAATTCATTTTTATTTTCCCAGAATATAATGGAAGTTTTCCTGGCGTTTTGAAGTTGTTAATTGATGTTTTGGATCCAAAAATCTCTTTTGCTGGTAAAAAAGCTTCTCTTATTGGAATTTCAACTGGCAGAGCAGGAAATCTTCGAGGTATGGATCATCTAGCTTCTATTATGCATCATATGAATGTTCAGGTGCTTCCTTTTCTATTGCCCGTAAGCGGAGTCCACAATGAAATGGATTTTGATTCATTTAAAGAACAAACAAAAAAAAATATTGATATTCAAATTGATAGAATTCTGGCGTTTTGATTAATAAGCATATTTATAAAGACACCATTGAAAGTTCGTTTTAAAAGGGTTTTTAAGCTTAAATTATATGATTAAGTTAGAACTAAAATCACGATTAAATTTCCTCTGTAACTGGTAATAGTTCATAATTTTATTCCATGAAATTCTTCGCATCGGGCTAAGTAATTAGTAATCAATATTATGATTAATAAATATAAGAGGGCATTCAATTTTTTCGTTTAAATATTATTTGTTTCCTTTGTCCTTCATCGAAACTGTTTAATTGCTGTTCCCCTATGATCAAGAAAATATTCTGCTTACTGTTTGTCGTAACATTTACATTTCTAAATGGTTATTCTGCCGACAAAGCTCCAAAAGTTCCTAAAAGTAAAACTCAGAAGGCTGATAAGTACTTTAATACTGCACAGTATTATACTGCTTCTACCTATTACAAAAAGTCTTATGGCAAGCTAAAAAAGAATGAAGATAAGGCGAAAGCTGCATTCAAAGCAGGCGAGTGTGCTCGTATGATGAATAATAATGTTGAATCTGAAGATTGGTATGGAAAGGCCGTTAAAGCAAATGGTAAAGATGCAACTAACGTTTTAAGATATGCAGATGCATTGAAGAGAAATGGAAAGTATGCTGAATCAATAGTACAATATAATGCATACAAAGAAATGATGCCTTCTGATGCTAAAGGTGCAGCAGGTGCGGCTTCATCTCAAACAGCTCAAGAATGGAAGGATAAGCCATTACGTTATAGAGTTGAAAATTTAACTGCATTAAATACTCAATATTATGATTTTGCAGTTGCTGAAAATCCAGCTATTAAAAATGGTATTGTATTCACTTCATCACGTGAAGAAGCCTCAGGTACCAATAATGATAAATGGTATGGCGAGAAATTTTTCGATGTTTTCCAAGCTACATTAGATAATAACGGAAAATGGAGTACTCCAACAAATTTTGCAGGACCAGCGAATAGTGAATTCAGTGACGGTTCTGCTTGTTTTGATGTAACCGGTAAAACTATGTATTACACTACTTGTCCATCAAGTAAGGATAAAAACACTCAGTGTAAAATAATGATGACCACTCAAACAGATGGAAAGTGGAGTGATCCTGTAGCATTACCATTTAATAATGACGCATATACTTGCGGACATCCAAGCCTTTCTCAAGATGGTAAAACATTATATTTCTCAAGTGATATGCCAGGTGGTTTAGGAAGTAAAGATATTTGGATGTCAATCTGGGATGGCGCTTCTTGGTCAACACCCACAAACTTAGGTGCAACTATTAATACAGACGCTGATGAGTATTTCCCAACTGCAGGAAAAGGCGGTAAGTTGTATTACTCTTCTAATGGTAAACCTGGAATGGGTGGACTAGATATATTCAGTACTTCTTATGATGCTGGAGCTTGGGCAGAACCAACAAATTTGAAATCACCAATGAATTCACCTGGTGATGACTTCGGTATTATTTTTACTTCTGATACTACAGGTTACCTTTCCTCTAATCGTGATGGTGGAAAAGGACAAGATGATATTTATACATTTGTATTGCCACCTTTAGTAATTTTTGTTGGAGGTAGTGTTTATGATACAGATACTAAAGTTCCTATTGAAGGTGCAACGGTTGAATTGTTTGGTAGTGATGGTACTTCATTAAGTGTTAGAACTGGTGCTGATGGAACATATTCTTATCCATTAAAAGCAAACGTAAAATATAAGGTTTCTGCGTCTTTCACTGGATATCTTACTAAGTTCCATGAATTATCAACCGTAGGATTGGATGAAGACAAAAACTTTAACAAGGATTTCGATTTCCCATTAAAAAGTACTGCTCGTCCTATTACTGTTCCTGAAGTGTTTTATGATTTGGATAAAGCAACTTTACGTCCTGAATCTAAAACAGCACTTGATGGCTTAATTAAAACGCTTAATGAAAATCCAACAATTACTATCAAGTTAACATCACATACCGATTTCCGTGCAGATGATAAATATAACATGAGTTTATCAAATCGTCGTGCAAAGAGTGTAATGGATTATTTAGTTGATAATAAAGTTGCAAAAGATCGTTTATCGTTTGAAGGAAAAGGTGAATCTACACCTAAAGCAGTTGAAAACGATGAAGAATATACTCCGTTTAAAAAGGGTGATGTGTTATCTGAGTCATTCATTATGAAGTTAGAGCCGAAAGAACTTCAAGAAAAGGCTAATCAGTATAATCGTCGTACAGAGTTTGAAGTAACTGGTACTAACTATGTGCCTAAAAACTAATAAAACTAATTATTAAAAAAAGAAGCGCACTCAAAAGGTGCGCTTCTTTTTTTAAATCCTTTCCTAAAATAAGTATTTAAAAAGTATAAGCTATAATTTTGTGAAATGAATAGTTCCGATCGTTACAATCAAAG
>JANPGA010000189.1:0-2527 GCA_031423735.1 Bacteroidota bacterium
GGAGTACTTGTTCCAATCGAAGAAACAATCAAAGGTTTCAAAATGATTATGAACGGCGAAGTTGATGAGTATCCTGAAGCAGCTTTCAACTTAGTTGGAACTATTGAAGATGCTATTGAAAAAGGTAAAAAGATTATCGCAGAAGCAAAATAAATTCAATTTGATGATTTGATAACCCGATAGCTATCGGGATGAAAATGAAATTTCTTTTTCTTATTCAGACATTTTCAAATTGGCAAATCTTCAAATTTTCAAATTAAAAAAACATGTATTTAGAGATAATAACACCCGATAAAAAAGTATTCGAAGGCGAAGTAACATCGGTGATGGTACCAGGTTCGAAAGGAACTTTTCAAATGCTTAACAACCATGCTGCAATTATTTCAACTTTAGTAAATGGCAAAGTGAAGGTAAAGTCATCAAAAGGAGAAGAAATTTTTGAAGTCAAAGGTGGAGTTGTTGAAATGCTTAAAAACAAAGTGGTGATACTGGCAGAATCTGCATAGTTTACTTTATCAATATAAAAACCCTGAAGTGAATGGTTTTGCATTCTACTTCAGGGTTTTTTATTGCCTTATATTTTAACATTTAGGTTTACTTGTTCGATTAACATTTACTCCTGATCAGTTTTAAAATTACTGTAATTCAAAAAAAATTACTTACTTCGAATTCTAAACTAAATAAGATGAAGAAGATTTTACTCGTGTTATTATCATTTGGAACACTCCATAGTTTTGCCCAAACTACTCCCTTAAAAATTTTATTTGATGCAAGGAAAGCTGAAATGGCTAGTAATGCTGACTGGATAATTGACTCCGACACTTATAATATTGGAACTGGAACGGGAGGAATCATGCAAACAGGAAAGGGCAACGAAGCAAATCCACAACGAATTCCTACACCAGCTCAAAGCGGAATTACATCTACCACTTCTGAAACCTTTTGGAAAGGTGCTTTATCGGCATGGGCTGTAGCCTGTGTAAAAAAAGGATTTGTAGTTGAAACATTACCATACAACATAAGCATTACCTATGGAAATACTAGTAATCCACAAGATCTTTCTAACTACAAAATTTATGTAGTTGATGAGCCTAATATTAAATTTACAACTACAGAAAAAACTGCCATAATTCAATTTGTACAAAATGGTGGTGGATTATTTATGATAGCAGATCACGATGTTTCAGATCGCAATAATGATGGCTTTGATTCACCTCATATTTGGAATGATTTGATGAGCACCAATGGAATTTCAACAAATCCTTTTGGAATTACATTCGACTATCAGAATTTCTCACAAACTACTTCCAATTTTAAAGTATCAGCTACTGATGGAGTTTTACATGGAGCTGCTGGAAATCCTACTCAAATGAAATTTAGTAATGGTACTTCAATGACCTTAAATACAACTGCTAACTCAACGGCAATTGGTGTAGTTTATAAAACAGGCTCATCAACAACAGGAACAACTGGAGTTATGATGGCACATTCACATTATGGTGCAGGCAAGGTAGCTGCGATTGGTGATAGTTCTCCAATGGATGATGGAACCGGCGATACAGGTGATGCACTTTATAATGGTTGGTCGGCTGAAGTGAATGGAGATCATTCAAAAATTATGATTAATGCTACGTTATGGCTTTCTGATAATACGGCAAGGATTAGTGATGATGAATCAATTAGTTCTTCTACTTTTAATATGTGGCCAAATCCTACTCATGATTTTACGAATATTCAATTTGTAAGTAATACTTCAAATGAAATATATACCATTCAACTTGTAGATTTAAGTGGTAGAATTTTAAATATCACTAACGGGGCAACGATAGAAGGTATAAACACACTTCAAATTCCACTAGAGAATTTATCAAAAGGGATTTATTTAATCCAATTGAAAAATCAAGGCACATTAGAAACTAAAAAAATAATTATTTATTAGCACTTACCTATATTGGGAATCCAAATAAAAGTGATTTATTAAGAAGTAAAGTGTCACCCGGTTTTGCTTGCGAATCGGATGACATCTTATTCATACGATATAACTTTTTTAATTTGATACCATATAACTGCGCAATTAATCGCATTGATTCCCCTTCTTGAACAATATGAGATTCAGTTTCGTTCTTATTTCTCTTACTTTTAATATAAACTATCTCGCCTTCGCGTAAAATTGCATTTTTTTCTGCATCATTAAATGAAAGCACTTGCCATAATTCCAGATTATTTTCTCTGGTAATTTTTAGCCACGTATCGCCCTTACGGGCGCGAACAAAAGGGACGTTATTCACAGTATTTGAACTCGTAAGTTTCGGACTAGACTTTTTTGTAAAAGGCTTTTCTGCTCTTCTAATTTCTGATTGATTAGAATTTGGATTAGGTAAGCTCTTCATTAACTTTTTTTGATCTGCTAACTGCACAGGCATTTTCATCCCTTGTTTGTCAAGTTCACTTAGATTAAAACGTTCGATAAGATCAATTAATTTAGACGCGTATTGTGGATTAGTCGCATATCCAGCCTTTTTTAATC
>JANPGA010000190.1:0-2156 GCA_031423735.1 Bacteroidota bacterium
AGATCTTCCGGTTATTGATAGTGTGATTATGGATGTTCCGTATTATAAAACACTAAAAACAACAAATTCGGACCAGACTAAGGATTATGAATTGGATTCAATTTATGGTGCAGAAGTTGGAAGCGCAGCATCTAAATTTAAGTTGAGCGTTTTCGAATCTAAATATTATTTGAGAGACTTAGATCCGGGACAATCTTTATCGGAACAGCAATTGTTTTATACTGATGAAAATAGTTTGATTAACAACAATTTAGATCCGGCTTTAAATAATGCTCCTCTTACTAGTCCACCTACTGGTACAGAAGGAATTCACAATGCTGATGGACGTGAAAATGAGCAATTTTATTTTGATAAAAAAGAACATCCATTAACGACCTATAAATCAGATGGTGTCACTAAGATATCTCCTAGCCCAAGATCAGTGCCTTCAATGCGATTGCATTTAAGATCGGATGTTTTTTATAATAAAATTTTAAATGCTCCAAGTGGTCAATTAGCTAATAATGCAGTGTTTAAAAATTATTTCAGAGGAATTTATTTTAAGGTTGAAAACGGAAATCCAGGCAATATGGCCATGATTAATTTTAAAGCTGGAAAAATCACAATATATTATAAGGAAGATAAAATCACTCCTGATAATTTGACTACGACAACTGTAAATGAATACAAAAAGGAAAGAGTAAGCAAAACATTTGCATTAAATTTTACTGGTAACACGATTAGTTTATTGCAAAATTCTAATGAAAACACCAATTATTTGAGTGCTGCTAATAGTCCGTCAGAAGCGTCAAGACTTTATTTAAAAGGTGGTGAAGGCGCAATGGCTATTGTAGATTTATTTGGTTCAACCGATTCATTTAGGTATGATATTAAAAAAAATCCTGCCGGAATAGCTGTTGATGAAAATAACGTTGCGGTTCCTCTTGATGGGTATGGAAATCCACTAACGAATCATTATTTTATATATTACAAAAACGCGGTGCCCAATGGCGTCCCTGATGAATTGGATGATCTTAAATTCCCATTAATTGATGATAATCCAACACAAGTTTATCACTCCATAAAAAACAGATGGATGATTAATGAAGCCAATCTAACTTTTTATGTTGATAAAACAGCGATGTCAAACCCATTGTCGACAACTCCTGCAGAACAACCCGCTGAGCCGAACCGTATCTTTCTATACGACTTGACGAATAAGAAGGTTTTAGTTGATTATACTTATGATGTTACCAGTAACGGGACTTATCCAAAATTCAGCAAATTTATACATGACGGAATTGTTCAAACCGAAGATGTAGGCGATGGAAGAAAAGTAAGAGCGAAAAAATACAGAATAAGAATAACGAATTATGTTAGAAATCTAGTAAAAAATGATTCTACAAATGTTCGTCTTGGTTTGTCAGTTACCGAAAACATCAACAATACAGGTCTTTCTAAACTAAGAACGCCAAACAGCAACTTAAGTAGTGCGCCTGCTATGTCGGTATTGAGTCAGTTGGGAACTGTTTAGTACGGAACAAATATTTCTGATGCTATTCCTCATACACAAGAATACAAGAAAAGATTAAAACTTGAAATTTATTATACAAAACCTAATTAATATTTAATGTTATGTGTGGAATTGTTGGTTACATCGGATTTAGAGAAGCATACCCAATTGTAATAAAAGGGTTAAAAAGATTAGAATATAGAGGTTACGATAGTGCCGGAGTCATGTTATGTGATGGCATTGATCTTAAAATTGTTAAAACAAAAGGAAAAGTTTCTGACCTCGAAGAAAAGGCAAAGGCAATTGCCTCTTCAAAAGCTACCATTGGGATGGGACATACTCGTTGGGCAACTCATGGTGTTCCAAATGATATTAATTCACATCCACATGTTTCAAATTCAGGGAACATAGTAATTATTCACAACGGAATCATCGAAAATTATGAGCCGTTAAAAAAAGAGTTACTGAAAAGAGGTTATACTTTTACTTCGGATACAGATACTGAGGTTTTAGTAAACTTAATTGAAGACGTAAAAAAGAAAGAAAATATTAAACTTGGAAAAGCAGTTCAAATTGCCTTGAACCAAGTTGTTGGAGCTTACGCTATTTGTGTTTTTGATAAAGAAAATCCGGATGAAATTATTGTTGCAAGATTAGGAAGTCC
>JANPGA010000191.1:0-3440 GCA_031423735.1 Bacteroidota bacterium
TAATATTTTTCGATTAACGAATGTTTAATTTTGATGTTCCAAGATTTTTACCATCTTGAATCATGTTTACTAAGTAAACTCCTTGATTAAGATTTAAATCTTTAACCTGAATTACGTTTACTCCATTAGCAACTTTGATTGCATCAAATCCTTTTACAATTTGTCCTGCTAAATTGCGAATTTCGATACGTGCATCACTATTACTATTTGAAGTAAAGTTTAACATCATATAATCACTAGTTGGATTAGGATATACATTAAATTTCACTTCGTTTTTAGATGGGTTGTTTAAGCCAGTTGCTTTAGCAACATTAAGGTGAATACTAATATCATTCGAGAAATTGTAAATACCATAAGTTTCATTAACACGTAATCCAATTATATAAGGAGCATTGCGTTCGTTAGCTGTTGAAGTATTCCAAGATAATGTTGCAGTTGTTACTCCGCCAACAATTGTAGATGTAAAAGTTGCAGGGTTTGCCAATCTGAAAGCATCTCCATTTGCAGCAATATTCACAGCGTTTCCATCAGGATCATTTGCAATTACAGTAAAGTTAAATGCAGTTCCTGACTCGATTGAATAATTTTTTCCTGAGAAAGGAGCATTAGGAGAATTTAAAGTAAGATTAACAGGACCATTTGAAGATTGAACAACGATGATTTGCATATCACGACGAATTTCTCCAATCTGAACACCACCACGATATTCCATAACTAATACAGATACTACATAATATCCAACAGCATTTGGTAAAAAAGTTATTTCACCAGTTACAGCATCCATTGTAAAAGGAACCAACGAATCAGATGATGGAAGAACATATCCTGCTACTACTGTTCCTGCAGAAGAAACAGGAACATCTAACATCCAAGAAATTGAATCGCCATCCGCATCAAAAGGTAATGGATTATAAGTAAATGGAACATTTAATTGAGCAATTGTTATTGGCTCATTTAAGAAAACTGGAGAAGAATTTGTACTATCAGCAAACAAAGCAGTTGACAAATGGAATGATTCTCCACCAGCACTGGTCATGTTTAAAATAGCAGCATTTCTACAGCAGTCTTCGTACCACATTGAATAATTTCCTGATGAAGGGAAAGTTATTGTATCAATATAATAATAGGTTTCTACACCATTTCCAAATGAAAACGGTCCAACAACAGGTACAGTATTAGTAGCAAATGGAATTCCAGATGTATCTGAATAATATATTGTAGTTGAAGTATTGATTGGAATTCCTACTGTATCACGATAAACCGTTAAAGTGACTTCATACGTTAAACCGCCAATGTTTTTGGCTGTCATTTGGCCTCCCATCAAGTGAGATGCTTGAGCTGCTATTCCCGAGATTAGCAAGCAAATAGTAAAGAGTAATTGTTTTTTCATTGGGTATGTGTTTAGGTTGGTGAATCAAATGTATTAGAAAAAATTAGAATAACAAATTTTCCTTTTCAACAACACTAAACTAAAACCACATTTTGTTATAATTCCAAAGACGCAGGTAATAATCAATTAGTTGCACGGCTGTACCGAAGAATTGTCGATCTTTGTCTATCATCTATCAATAATCCATTTCTATTTAAGGAAAATATTAGAATAATCCTAAAATAAATTTGTTTTTTGGATAACTTAATAAAGATTAAAATCACAATTTATCCTAATTTGGGAAAATTTAAATGAAAATATAGATTATTAAAAAATGTTTAAAATAATTTTAACTTTTACTTGAAATACCTTAATTCTACAAAAACCAAACAAAACCAATCCAAAGTTGACATTCAAAGATTTTAATTTCGAAGACGCCCTTTTAGAAGGTTTAACATCGATGGGCTTTAATAACCCCACTCCCATTCAAGAGCTAGCCATTCCTATTATTTTAAGCAACCGTGATATTATTGCCTGTGCTCAAACAGGAACAGGAAAGACAGCTGCTTACCTTTTGCCAGTTATAAATAAAATTATAAAAGCACATACTGAAACAATTGACACGTTAATAATTGTTCCTACGAGAGAATTGGCGATTCAGATTGATGAAGCATTACAAGGGTTCTCCTATTTTACTCCTATTAGTGCTGTTGCTATTTATGGAGGTACGGGCGGTGGTTCGTTTGAACAAGAAAGAATTGCATTAAGTGAAGGAGCTAATATTATCATCGCTACACCAGGTAGATTACTTACTCACTTTAACCAAGGATACGTTAAGATTGATAATTTAAAACATTTAATATTAGATGAAGCAGATCGAATGTTAGATATGGGCTTTAGTGATGATTTAAATAAAATAATAAGTTTCTTGCCTGTAAATCGTCAATCACTTTTGTTTTCTGCCACTATGCCACCAAAAATTAGAACGATGGCAAATAAAATTCTGAAAGATCCTGAACAAATTAACATTGCCGTATCCAAACCTGCAGAAGGTGTTTTACAAGGAGCTTATTTAATTCATGATGCACAAAAGAATGAACTAATTATAGATTTATTAAAAGGTAAAGAAATCAGTAGTGTTTTAATTTTTTCATCAACAAAAGAAAAGGTAAAAATTCTTGAAAAGGATTTACGTAAGTTAAAGTTTAATGCGGCAGCAATTCACTCTGATCTCGATCAACAACAACGTAACGATGTATTACGCCAATTTAGAAATAATAGCATACAGATTCTGGTTGCCACCGATATTTTAAGTCGTGGTATTGATATTGAAAATATTGGTTTAGTAATTAACTATGATGTGCCAGGAGATGCAGAAGATTATATTCATCGAGTTGGAAGAACTGCACGTGCAGCTACAACTGGAGTTGCATTAACCTTTATCAATATTAATGACCAAGGTAAATTTAAAAAGATTGAAGATTTAATTGGCGATGAAATTAGGAAATTACCTCTTCCAGCCCATATTCTAGCGGGCCCTGCCTATGAACCAGAAAAGAATAAAGGAAAAGGAAATCATCGTCCTAAACATTTCAAAAAGAAGAAAGCATAAATTTCATTTATTAAATTAAAAAATAGTATTGTGGAGGTTGAACCAAATTTAAAACGCATCAATAAATTTATTAGTGAAACAGGATACTGTTCTCGACGAGAAGCTGATCGACTTATTGAAGAAAAAAGAGTTCAAGTAAATGGTGTGGATGCAGAACTTGGCACTAAGGTAGGTAAAAATGATGTTGTTAGTATTGATGGAAAAGCACTAAAAGTTGCCGAAGAATTTATATATATGGCATTCAATAAACCTGTGGGTGTAACATGCACAACCGACTTAAAAGATAAACACAACATCATCGAATTTATAAATTATCCTAAAAGAATTTTTCCTGTAGGTCGTCTTGATAAACCATCTGAGGGATTAATATTTTTAACGAATGATGGTGATATTGTAAATAAAATTTTACGTGCTGGAAATAATCACGAAAAAGAATACGTAGTTACAGTTGATAGACCA
>JANPGA010000192.1:0-2521 GCA_031423735.1 Bacteroidota bacterium
AACTGCAACTCGTGACGAAGATTTTGTTGAGCATCTATTTGTAGGTACTAATCATAACTATTTATTACTCTTTACAGAGAAAGGAAAAGTATTCTGGCTAAGAGTATTTGAAATTCCAGAAGGAGGGAAGACCACCAAAGGAAGAGCACTTCAAAACCTTATAAATATCTCGGCAGACGACAAAGTAAAAGCGTTTATCTGCGTTAAAAATCTTAATGACGAAGAATACCTCAACAATAACTTCATTATTCTTTGTACGAAAAAGGGAACTATTAAGAAAACACAGCTTGAAGCATATTCAAGACCACGTCAGAATGGCATTAATGCAATTACTGTTAATGATGGCGATGAGTTAATTGAAGCTAAATTAACCAACGGAACAAACGAAATTTTACTGGCCGTAAAGTCTGGAAGAGCAATTCGTTTTAATGAAAGTACAGTTCGTCCTATGGGAAGAAACGCTTCAGGTGTTCGTGGTGTAAGTCTTGATAAAGAAACAGATGAGTTAATTGGAATGGTTTGTATTCAAGATCCAGAAAAGGAAACCATTTTAGTGGTATCCGAAAAAGGATTTGGAAAACGTACCGATCTTGAAGATTATAGAGTAACGAATAGAGGTGGAAAAGGAGTTAAAACACTTCAAGTAACTGATAAAACAGGACAACTTGTCGCAATTAAATCAGTTGTTGATGGTGATGATTTGATGATTATAACCAAAAATGGAATCACCATACGTATGCAAGTAGATGAATTGCGCGTTATGGGTAGAGCAACCCAAGGAGTAAAGGTTATTCGTTTGAAGGATGATGATGAAATAGGTTCGGTTGCCAAAGTGGAGGAAAGTGTGATTCAATCATTAATTTTAGATAATCCAGAATTGGAAAGCGAAAATGGAGAAGTAGTAATAACATCTGAAGGAATAATTTCTGATGAATCTCCGATAAACATTGAAGAGACGTCATCTAATCCTGATGAAACTTTAAATAATTCAGCAGATGAATCACCAGAAACATCAACTGAAAATGATGATCAACCAATTTCATAAATAATTGAATATGAGAATATTATTGATTTTACTTGCAGTACTTATTTCAGTAAATACATTTGCTCAAAAAGCTGCAATTCAAACTGCTTACAACTATATCAAATACGAAGATTTTGATAAAGCCAAAGAAGCTATTGATGGTGCATGTTTGAGCGAAAGCACAATGTCGAATCCCAAAGCTTGGTATTACCGCGGCTTAGTTTATGAAGGAATCTTTACTAGTAAAAATGTGAAATTTGATCCATTAAAGCCTGGTTCATTAATAGAAGCTTATAAATCATTCGGAAAGGCTTCTGAATTAGATGCTAAAAAAGAATATTCAGATGAAATTAAAAGTCATTTGGAATTTATAGCTTCAACTTTGTTAAATCAAGGTGTAGATAAATTTGTTGCTAAAGACTATACTCAAGCACTCGTGAATTTCGAAGCTACTTTGGAACTAGAAACTAAATATTTCAATAGAACGGATACCGCAGCCATCTATAATGCTGCTTTATCATCTGATAAGATGGGAAATATGGCATCAGCAAAGAAGTATTACAATGAACTGATTAAATTGAATTATGGTGGAGCTAAAACCTATGATTTATTAACTGGAATTTATCTAACAGAGAAAGATACAGCTAATGCGTTGTTGACTTTAAATGCAGCAAGACAAAAATATCCAGATGATAACGGTCTAATTATAAAAGGTTTAAATATCTATTTAGCGTCTGGACGAGATAAAGAAGCATTTGAGCAAATAGATGCAGCGATAGCAAAAGATCCTAAGAATGCGAATTTATATTTTGCCAAAGGTACTATTGCAGATAAACTTGGAAAGAATCCTGAAGCAATGACGGCTTATAAGAGCGCTATAGAGCAAAAACCTGACTTTTTTGATGCATATTACAACTTAGGAGCGATGTATTTTAATGAAGCAGCTGAATTAGCGAATAAGGCTAATAATATTCCAAATAGCAAAATTGCTGAATACGAAAAAGCAAAGAAGTTATTCGAAGATAAATTCAAAGAAGCGCAACCGTATCTAGAAAAAGCTCATCAATTAAACCCAGCAGATATGCCAACAATGTCGTCGTTACGCCAACTTTATGCAAGAATAGGCGACCTTAAAAAGGCTACCGATATTAAGACTGAAATGGACGGTAAGAAATAGCATTAACTAAGAACGAGGGGTAATGCCCTCATTTTTAGTTAAATGCTACTTAACATAAAATTGATCTATAACTATCATGCGGACGTTGCACACAACGGACGTAATCACGAAGTGATGGTAATCATGATTTATAGATTCACATTATGTTGACGTAGGTCGAGCCACTTCTAAAATGATAGAAAATGCGATTGCTGACCTAGTGGAACTAGGGAGTAATAGTAGTATCCAAGTATAGAACGATGGTGATATGAAAGCATGGGGACTTTTTTAGAAAACAAGCGTTCCTCTCTCGCAAATAGAAAGATGTAGGTGAAACGAAT
>JANPGA010000193.1:0-3098 GCA_031423735.1 Bacteroidota bacterium
TGATTTAAGAGAAGGAAATTTTCGTCAACGTATTACTTCAATCTTTGGAAATAATTACAATGAACGATTAGTGCCTGTTGAAGAGGATACAACCATTGTAAAAGTGGAAGGATTTATTGGGAAACCTGAGTTCTCAAAGAAGAATCGTGGCGAACAATATTTCTTTGTCAATAATCGCTTTATCAAGGATAGCTATTTGCATCATGCCGTAAATTCAGCTTTTGATAGTTTAATTACAAAAGATGCTTACCCTTCTTATTGGCTAAAAATTTATATTGATCCATCTAAAATTGATGTAAATATTCATCCCACAAAAACAGAAATTAAATTTGAAGATGAAAAATCTGTTTATGCAATTTTAAGGGCCGCAGTAAAACGCGCACTAGGAAGATTTAGTATTGCACCATCATTAGATTTTGAACAAGAACGCGCCTTTGATTTGCCATTAGATAAGTTAAATTCAATTCCTGTTCAACCTACCATAAAAGTTAATCCCAATTATAATCCTTTCAAACAAGAAAATCCATATAATTCCAATGTAAATTCGCGTGAAAGGTCGTGGTCAAATATGGAACCTCAACGTACTGATCAATGGCTTAAAGTGCATCAGGATGTTGAACAACAAAAAGTTTATCATGAGGAGTTGCCAGAGCCAGTTAGAAATCTATTAAAAGATGTTGAAGAAATGCCCGATGAACGATTCGTTTTAACAGGTACTCGAATCTTAAATGTTTCTTTAGCGGATGGTATTCTTTTAATAGATCTGCCAGGTGCTCATGAACGAATTTTATATGAACGATATTTGCATGCCTTAGTAAATAAAGCAGTAACAACACAACAACAATTGTTTCCTCCTCGTTTGCAATTAAGTCATGATGATGCATTGTTGGTAACCGAATTAAATGAAGAGTTAAGAAAACTTGGATTTGATTTAACTGATTTTGGAAATAATACTATTGTAATTCATGGTATACCTGCTGGTCTTGATGCAGGAAAGGAAACTGAGGTTTTACAAGATTTACTAGAACAATATAGAAATAATAGTACCCGAATTGAAATGAGTGCCAATGATAATTTAGCAAGAGCAATGGCAAGAAGTATGTCGGTTAAATTGATTCATAATTATCAACCTAAAGAATTACGGAAGATTGCCTCTGATTTGTTACAATGCGAAAATTCAAATTATGGAGTTAGCGGAAAACCAATCTTAGTTCATCTAGATGCATCCGAATTACTAAAATACTTTCAATCTTAATTGCCGAATCCCCAATAATATATGTCTTCACAAGAGTTTCGCCCCTCACGATTTCAAATCTTGCCGCCAGTTGTAAAAAACTTGCTAATCATTAATGGAATTATGTTTTTGGCCACTACGGTAATAAAGGACAAGTTTGATTATGATTTGGCCGATTTCTTCGGTTTGCATTTTCCAACTTCTGAATATTTTCGTCCTCATCAATATCTTACACATTTGTTTATGCATGGAAGTTTAATGCATGTAATTTCAAATATGTTTGCATTATGGATGTTCGGAAATGTGCTCGAAAACTTTTGGGGACCTAAACGATTTCTAATTTATTATCTGGTAACAGGATTAGGAGCAGCCTTAATTCATACTCTTTTTACTTGGTATGAAGTGGAACAAGTACGAATTGCCGTTGCTAATTTTTCAACTCATGTAAGCCCTATCGAATTTAAAATATTTATCACACATTATATCGGTTTTCTAGAGCCAGAACAAATAAATTCGTTGAATACGTTTTTCAATAATTGGCAACTTTCACCAACTGATCCAACTTTTTTACGTGAAGCTACCGAATATGCTGATATGGTTTTGAAAAACAAAGTCGACATTCCAACTGTTGGAGCATCAGGTGCAGTATTTGGTGTGTTATTGGCATTCGGAATGTTGTTCCCAAATACAATTATCTATTTATATTTCGCAATCCCTGTTAAAGCAAAATGGTTTGTTTTGTTTTATGGGTTATTCGAACTGTATTCAGGTGTCCAAAATAGTCCTACTGATAATGTTGCTCATTTCGCACATTTAGGAGGAATGTTGTTTGGTTTTTTCTTAATTAAAGCTTGGCGTAAAAATCGTTTTCAAAATTTTGAATGATTATGAGCAATCCATTAAGTGATTTGAAGTTACAGTTTGGAAATGCAACCGCATTGTATAAATTAATTTTTATAAATGTTGTAGTATTTTTAATCGTAATGTTAACGAAAGCATTATTATTCCTCTTTCAATTAAATGATGATTTTCTAACATTAATAATTTCTTATTTTAGTTTACCTGCAAGCTTGCATCAAATAATTATTCAACCATGGTCGTTGTTTACTTATATGTTTTTGCATGAAGGCATTATGCATATACTTTTTAATATGCTCATCCTCTTTTGGACTGGCAAACTTTTTACCGAATATTTAGGCAATGATAAATTTTGGGCAACGTTTATTCTTGGCGGATTAACAGGTGCATTTTTTTATATTCTTGCATTTAACCTTTTCCCAGCTTTTGCATTAAGTGGTGAAAGTGCCCGACTTCTCGGAGCTTCTGCAGGTGTTATTTCAATTATGGTGGCTATTGCTACTTTATTACCGGATTACACAGTATTTCTATTTATTATCGGACCAGTAAAATTAAAATACATCGCCATTGTATCCGTTTTGTTGTATGCTATTAGTATTCCTAATGGTAATGCCGGAGGTGAAATTGCTCATTTGGGTGGAGCTCTCTTTGGATTTGTTATGGTGAAGCAATTGCGAAATGGACGAGACCTAACGGGTTGGTTAGTAAATTTAGTAGCTAGGATTAGTGGTAACCGAAAGGTTAAAATGAAAATTGTTTCCAGCAAGGTTCGTGGTACTTCTGAATTTAAAAATACAACCCAAGAATCTATAGATCGGATTCTCGATAAAATCAATAAATCAGGATTTGATAGCTTGACCAAGGACGAAAAGGATTTGCTTTATAAGGTTAGTGGTAAAAAATAATTTCTTTTCCATTTTTTGGAAAAACTGTCCTGTTTTGGGAATAAAATTTGTGCTTTTGGATGGTTTAAATTCATTGTTTATAAATTAATTCAATTAATTAT
>JANPGA010000194.1:0-3683 GCA_031423735.1 Bacteroidota bacterium
GTTTTATGAATGATGATCAATGAAATTACTTAGTTCGATTACACTACTTTCAAAGGCGAATTCATCATAAAGTAGAAAATAATTTTGAGGATCAAGAGTAAATTTATAAGCAAATTTTGCAAATTCCATACGACTAGAATCGAAATCAAGTACACTCATTAATTCAGCAATCTGGCGACTATTCATTGGGTTGTTTCTTACTGCCTGACGAGCCAATTGTAAACGTGTACTATCGAAATTTTTATTGGCGATCGAATGTTTTATTTGATTGAACTGTGAATTTGATATAGGATGTGGAATAAACTGTTGATTATTGTTGCAACCGTAATTTTGGTTTGAATAATAAGGATCGTAAGTTGCTTGTAGTACAAACTTAGGTTGTATGTTCTCAATCCTTAAAAAGTTGTTATGTGTAATTACTGTTGAAATTATTGATGCTGGATTTAAATCAATAAAGCCATTATATAACAGAACTGGAGCACCATAATAACCATGATGTATATTTCTTGCGGCTGACCATACAGAAATTCTATGACGACCTGGAGCAATACAATTTAAAGAAAACGATTTAGTTGGATTAGAGTAACTTGTTTGATCAAACTGAACGATGATTGGTTGGTAATTAAAAAGGTGGAGATTTAAGTCGGCATCAATTGGAGATGCATTTAAAGTAGTTAGAAAAAGAGTACTGATTGCGAGTGATGTAATAAGTGTTTTCATGATGTTATCCTCCGTTTTAAGTTTATTTTATGAGGGGCTTTAAAACGGAAAGGCAAGCATGGTGCCAAAAAAAATTATGGGAAAAGTTAATTCATAAAAAGTTCATTTAGGAAAAATGATAAGTCACTTTAAAAAATAATTGCATTAGTGTTCAAACAAATTTTTCATTCATCTAAATTCTAAAGCAATTCTAATAATATTTATTTTTTCGGGTGGGGGCCACAAGAAGTATAAAACTTCAGGGCAAGCATTTTCAAATCATCAAATCGAAAAATTTTCAAATCATTTCCTTTTCGCCTTTTCCGCTTTTTTCTTGCGTTTCATTTCTTCGTAAAGATGTTTTGTTTTATTGAGGTTTGCCCAATAATCATCACCGTAATCAACTAAAATTTCATCACCTGGATTGATGGTTTTTGTAGCCACAATAAATCCACGCTTTTCACCTTGGCGAACTTTTATTTCGTACTGAGCATTATTTTTTAATCCTTCTACGCGACCAATTCCTTTGGCGTCGTTGGCGTATCGCGCCATTGCTTCGGGAGTGAAGTAGGCATCAATACAACGATGTTTAGTGATAAAGAAAACATATCCTTCGTGACCTTCATCGGCACGTCGCTCACACTCTGTCCAGGTAACTATTTCCCCCTCGTACTCGCATACAATATCGCCTCGCGTAAATTGTGTTTTGGTGAACAGGCCTTTTCCAGCGCCTGGTATCAGACTTTTTTTCAGGTATAACATATAACCGGTTTAACGGGTCGCAAAGATAGAATAAGGATTGAACCCCCGAAATAATTGTCGAAATCTGTTTTTTCATAAATACACGAAGCTTTTGGATAAGTTAAACTGATAGGATTTTGTTAACCCATTGCAGGAGATTCCTTCAACTCGTTGCAGCGGTGTAAACGTTAGTTTTTGCTATTTTCTGACTTTGCTTCTAAGTACTGTTGCCAAAAGATGCAAGAGAAACCTAATACTACAATAATGATCGAGATAATTAACATTGTTTTTCGTTTTTGTTACGATAGCAAGATCGGGCGACAGCCAGTTTTGACTCTTATAATTTGGTCAAGTTGGACTTTGGAAGGGTGAAAATCTCCTTTTAGAGGTATAAAAATGGTTTCCGAAAAACGCTAATTAATACTTTAGGCAGGCACTTTATCGTACGTTGCCATCCTCTCTAATATCCGATAAGCATCTTCAATACTATCTACTGGAATCATAGTTAAACTCAATTTACCTTTCTCTTCTTTCATCTTGCAAAGTCGAGGATGAGCTTGCACAAAGCGTAAAACACCAGCAAATAAAGCACTTTGAAAATAAGCAGATTGTTGATTATTGATGAAATACGTTTTAAGCGTACGGTGTTTTAATACTATTTTTTCAAATCCCAATAATCGTGCTTTCCATCGCAAACGAATCGTGTTCATTAACTCAAAAACTTGTGGAGGAACTGGTCCGAAGCGATCACGGAGCGACTCTGCGAAAACTAAAAGTTTCTCTTCCGTTTCAATATCATCCAACTCTTTATAAAGACTTAATCGTTCGGCAGTATTCGAAACATAAGTATCAGGAATACGCATTTCCATATCAGTATCGATTTGGCAATCATTAACGAATGTTGCATTTTCATCTGGAGGAAATAAATCTTTAAAATCTGTTTCCTTTAATTCTTGAATTGCTTCATCTAAAATTTTATGATACATCTCGAAGCCAATTTCTGAAATAAATCCACTTTGTTCACCTCCTAATAAATTTCCAGCACCACGAATGTCTAAATCTTTCATTGCAATTTGAAATCCACTACCAAGTTCCGCATGTTCTTCAATGGCTTTTAATCGTTGACGAGCTTCCGGTGTGAGAATAGTAAGCGGAGGAGCCAATAAATAACAAAATGCTTTTTTGTTGGATCGTCCTACACGACCACGCATCTGATGCAAATCACTCAATCCAAAATTTTGTGCACCATTAATGATGATCGTATTTGCATTACTGATATCTAATCCAGATTCAATAATAGTAGTTGCGATTAAAACATCCGTTTCACCTTCGATGAATTTCATTAACACGTCTTCAAGCTTGTCTCCATCCATTTGTCCATGACCAACTCCAGTAACCACCTTCGGACAAAGTTTTTGAATCTTTGCAGCAACATCATGAATGTCACCAACTCTGTTGTGTACAAAAAACACTTGCCCTCCTCGAGATATTTCATATTCGATAGCATCCTTAATTAGCTTATCGTTATAAACATGAACTTCAGTAGTAACTGGATGTCGGTTTGGAGGTGCAGTATTGATGATAGAAAGATCTCGAGCACCCATTAAAGAGAATTGTAACGTTCGAGGAATTGGCGTAGCAGTTAACGTAAGCGTATCAACATTAACACGAATAGCTTTTAGTTTTTCTTTTGCAGCGACACCAAACTTTTGTTCTTCATCAATAATCATTAAACCAAGATCTTTGAATTTAATATCTTTGCTTAACAAGCGATGAGTTCCGATGATAATATCAATCTTTCCAGCTTCTAATCTTTTTAATGTTTCTGTTTGTTGTGCAGCAGATTTAAAACGATTTAAATAATCGATATTACATGGAAAATCTTTTAGTCGTTCTTTAAAAGTTCGATAATGTTGTAACGCGAGAATCGTTGTTGGAACTAGAATCGCAACTTGTTTTCCATCAACAGCGGCTTTGTAAGCAGCACGGATAGCAATTTCAGTTTTTCCGAAACCTACATCACCACAAATCAATCGATCCATTGGATAATCAAGCTCCATATCTCTCTTTACATCAATTGTAGATTTCAATTGATCTGGAGTATCTTCATACATAAACGAAGCTTCTAACTCCGTTTGCAAATAGGAATCTTTACTAAAACCAAATCCTTGTTGCGCTTTACGTTTTGCATAAAGTGCAATCAAATCTTTAGCAATATCTTTTACCTTCTTTTTTGTTTTCTG
>JANPGA010000195.1:0-2988 GCA_031423735.1 Bacteroidota bacterium
TATCTTGCAATGAAATCCGGGTAATTATTTTTAGATAAAAGAAATTATGAAAAAAATTATAACTGTAATATTAATTTTATTTTCATTCATTAATCTCAATGCACAATCGCCTGTTGCATTGTTCCCGGATATCAATATCCAAAAGGTTATGACTGTAAAAAACTATGTATCCAGAATCTGTTATAGTAAAGTTGATAATTCATTTTATTATTTAACATTATCAGGTGATATCTATAAGATAAAAAAGCAAAGTGCTGTATATTCTGACACATTGTTGTACACCTCTGTTGATCACACAATACAAGCATGTCAGGGAATGGTTATTTTAGATTCAACAATTTTTGTTTCTGGAAATAATGATAAAGATTCGGTACTTACCAAAGGCTTTTTAATGAAGGGAGTTTTGAATGCTTCCAATATTAGAGTATGGTCGCAAGTTGCTAGAACTGTTCCTTACTTTACATCAAAGGCTTCTGATCATTGGATAAGTGGCTTGGGAATAAATAAAACAAATGATACGTTACTTGTTTGTAGTGGCTCAAGAGGAGATCATGGAGAAATAAATGATCGTGGAGGACTTGCTCCTTTAGCCAGAAATCTTGCATTAACATCAGTAATTTTTCAGATTCCAATTACCACAACAGGATTAATTATTCCAAATGATTCAGTTGCACTTGATGCACAAAACTTAGTTTTTGCAAGAGGTATTCGTAACACCTACGACTTCGCATACAATGCTTCTGGCGATTTGTTTGGGGCTGATAATTCCGGTGATCGTGATATGGAAGATGAACTAAACTGGCTACAAAAAGGACATCATTACGGATTTCCATGGATAATGGGAGGAAGCGAAAACCCTCAACAATTTCCTTGGTATGATCCGTTTAGTGATTCATTAATTAATCATAACAGTAATGAATGGATTCAAGGGAGATTTACAAACGATCCTACCTTTCCTCAAAAACCAATAGGACTCATTACAGATTTGCCATGTTTAAATAATGGTGTGGATGCTGCTTATATGCGTGACAGCATAACAGGCATAACCTATAATGCAGGAGTGCTAGGACAGGGGATTTATAGTTTTACGCCACATCGATCTCCGTTAGGATTAGTGTTTGATACAGATTCAATTTTGGGAGGTATGTATAATGGAAATGGGTTTGTATTAAGCTATACCAGAGGAGATAGTTCTATCGCAGGATATTCTAAGCTACTTTCCCCATTTAAAGATCCCTCTGAAGATTTGATTATGATGAAAATGATAAAGGATAACTTTAATCAAACATATTCCTTTTCATCCACCAAAATCGTAAGCAATTTTAGTACTCCTATCGATGCTGTACTTTTGGATACTAGTATTTACGTGATTGAAATTGGTGGAGGAAATACCTCTTCACTATGGCGTATCGATTTCCCAAAAACTAATACATCAATTGTTGAGCAAAGAAATCCTCCTTTTGAAATTTATCCAAATCCTTGTAATGACTATCTGAAAATTCATTTTAAAGATGTTTTAAAAGAAAGAACAACTATTTCAATTCAGGATGTTACTGGAAAAATAGTATTAGATTTTAATAGTATTTCTGGAATCAAATCAATCACCTTGCCAGTTTCAAAAATAAAAGCTGGTATATATATGCTAGAGATTGTAAATAATAAAAACCGTTTCGTTCAAAAATTTATTAAGGAGTAATTTATTTTACTTTTTAAAAATGTATTATGCATTACCAAATAGCGGAAATAGTTCTAAAAAATTATCCAGAGAAATCATCGCCTTTCAAAAGTTGATTTCTCTGGATAAATTACCAAGATTTAAAATAGCCTCTCTATTTTGAAGCTAACAATATTCTTTCATTTTGCAATAAATACATTTGTATTTGAATGATCCAACTTAATGCTTCTGATGATCTAAAGTCGTAATCTGAACTGAAAGTAGATTGAAGCATTTGCCCTTTTAATGAAAGATTAACTTTATTATATTCCTCAATACTTTGTTTAAGTTTTTCCATGTTTTCGTTTGCAGCTTGATCGTTACGAATTGTTTTTCCAATTTGTGAATCTTCTAACCATAACGATTGGCTTTCAAAATTTTCATCAATAACAGGCTGACCAGTTTCAGAGGAAATGATAAAAGTTTTTAAGTCTTCGCATAATTGATTAATGTTTTTATTCTTTGATAAAACGTTAACATTCATTGAATCGCTCATCCTATTTAATTGTAAAAGTTGCCTTTCATTTTTAAGCAACTGTTCATTTCTCAAATAGTTTTTTGTGGTTTGTATATAATACAATTTTGATCCTTGTGGTGATCTAACTAATGTTAAAAACAATCCACAACCAGTAATAATTAATAAGGAAGAAACGATAGTATTAACTTTAGATTCCGGATTGCGAATTCCGCTAAAGAAATATACTGGAAGGAAAATTAGGAGCAAAATTAGAATTGATCCTATTGATAAAGCATTTGCAAAAGGCCAGTGCATTACTTTAAATAATATTCCTAAACTTAATGAAATTCCTGCTAAAGTCCCAAGACCGATAAGTACTTTGTCTTTAGGATCTTTTTGCTCTTTTATTTTTAATATAAATAGTAAGGGAAGGAAGATTAAACTCATGAATACAATTCCAAGTACAATTCCGAATGATGCTCCTTGTAAGTGCAGGAATTTTAATATGATTCCCAAGGTTAATAAGGATACTGAAGTAATGCCGGTAATAAGGGTTACTTTTTTCATGACGTAGTAGTTTTTGTAAGTAAGTAGAGTTTTTGTTTCCTCTTCTATTTCTTTTAAATCTTTCTTATAGAAAGTTTTAATTGAGGTGAAATAGAATTGCTCGAAGTCTCCATTTTCTTCAAGGTTCTGTTCAATAATGCAACATAGATGATCAAGGAGGCTTAGCTGCAGATCCTCCATCTCAACACCATTACGTCTAATGTCGTTGAGGATAAATTCTATTTGCTGTTCACTTATACTATACATTTAT
>JANPGA010000196.1:0-5372 GCA_031423735.1 Bacteroidota bacterium
ATGGTATTATTTCTTTTTCTTGAACATTTCAAGCATACGATCGGTAACCACAAAGCCACCTACCACATTTAATGTTCCTAATATAACTGCAAGGAACCCTAAAACTAATCCAGCAGTATTTTCAATTTCGCAATTTAACATGACGATGATTGCTCCAACAATTACAACTCCGTGAATTGCATTTGCACCACTCATTAATGGGGTATGTAATACAGTTGGAACATTCCCAATAATTTCTACTCCCACAAAAATGGAAAGTAAAATAATGTATAACATTTGACGGTTTTCTGCAACAAAATTTAATAGTTCATTCATGATTTCTAGTTTTAAAATTTAATTCTTATCTCGATAGCTATTAGGACTTAATTCTTATCCCGATAGCTATCGGGACTTAATTTTTAATTCTTCATTGATTTCCCGTTGTGAACGATTAACGATCCTTTTGTAATTTCTTCGTCCATTTCCCATTTAAATCCATCTTTTGTAGCAAGATGAAGTAAGAATGTTTGAATATTTTTTGCGTAAAGATCGGTAGCATTTAAGGGTAGGAGAGAAGGGATATTTGATTCGCCAATTAAAGTTACTCCATGTTTTACAACCGTTTTATTGAGTTCACTTAATACACAATTTCCACCTTGTTCAACAGCCATATCAACAATCACGGAACCAAATTTCATTTTCTTAACCATGTCTTCGGTAACGAGAACTGGCGCTTTTTTTCCTGGTATTAATGCTGTTGTGATTACTAAATCTGCATCTGCAACATGCTTTGTTACTAATTCTTGCTGAGCCTTTAAAAAATCATCAGAAACACCTTTCACATAACCACCTTCTATTTTAATTGAATCATCCCCTTTTAACATGATGAATTTTCCACCTAATGATTCTACTTGTTCTTTTGTTTCTGGACGAATATCAGATACTTCTACAATTGCACCTAAACGTTTTGCTGTTGCGATTGCTTGTAACCCTGCAACACCGGCACCGAAAATCACCACTTTTGATGGTTTAATTGTTCCAGCAGCCGTCATTAACAAAGGGAAAATTTTTCCGAGAGCATTTGCACCCATTAAAACCGATTTATATCCGGCTAAGTTTGCTTGAGAACTTAAGGCATCCATCTTTTGTGCACGGCTAATACGAGGAATTGCATCTACTGAAAAGGCAGAAATAGCTCGAGAAACGCATGCCTCAATTAATTCAGGATTTGTGGCTGCCCACATAAATGAAATTAGGATTGATCCTGGTTTCATTTTAGCGATTTCACTTGAACTAGGTGCGTTCACTTTAAGGATAACATCAGCGGTTGAGTAAACGGAATCTGCATCAGTAGCCAATTCTGCACCAGCAGCAGTATATTTATCATCGGCATAATAGGATTTTAATCCAGCGCCAGCCTGTATAATAACTTTAAAGCCAGCTTGTACAAGTTGGGAAGTTACTTCTGGACTAAGTGCTACTCGGCACTCACGGTCTTTCTTTTCTGTTGGAACACCAATAAGCATAATTACCTTGATCTTAAATAAGCATGAATTCTTCGGAAACCCGAATTGTACGCAAAGAAATACAAAATTGAGCATTTATTGAATTCACAATCAACTTGATTTTTGTTTAAAACTAAGATTTGCTTTGTTTTGTCGCTGTTCATTTAATTTATGACCTTTGAACCAGCAAAAAAATTATGACAAAGTACACACCTGCATATCTGAAAAAGTTAGAGGACCTATTAAAAGAGGGCGCTTATGAGGTAAGATATGAGAAAGGAAATTTTAAATCTGGATATTGCATCCTCGAAGATAAAAGAGTGGTGGTGATTAATAAATTTTCAACACTTGAAAGTCGAATTCAAGCATTAATGGAAATTATCCAGGCAATGTCAAATTCTGGACTTTTAACTTCTGATTTAAAGCAAGTTGGCTTGAAAAATCCTATTATTACAAAAGAAATTTCTTCAAATATTGAAATTGAATTTAGTGAAGAAAATCCGGTAATTTCCGAATCCGGTGAAAATGAATCAGCTGTTTCAAACGATTAATTAATTGTGCTAAAAATAACTTTTTTAGGTACAGGCACTTCTCAAGGTGTTCCTTTAATAGCTTGTCAATGTGCAGTTTGTACTAGTGATGATCCTAAAGACAAGCGTTTGCGTACTTCTATTTTATTAGAAGATGACCATACTACTGTGGTTATTGATTCTGGTCCTGATTTCCGCCAACAATTATTGAGGGCGAAGGTTATGAAGTTAGACGGTTTGGTTTTTACTCATGAGCATAAGGATCATGTTGCCGGAATGGATGATATAAGAGCATTTAATTATATCCTTAAACGACCAATGGATATTTATGCAACAGTACAGGTTCAAGAAGCATTAAAGCGTGAGTTTCATTATGCATTTGACGATAATAAATATCCTGGAATTCCTGAGTTGAATCTTCATACCATTGAAAACAAACCCTTTACTGTTGGGATGATTACTTTACAGCCAATATTAGTAAAGCACTTTATATTAGATGTCTTTGGATTTCGAATTGGAGATTTTACTTATATCACTGATGCCAAAACCATCCCTGAAGAGGAAATTTGGAAATTAATGGGTACAAAAGTGTTAGTAATTAATGCTTTGCGAAAGGAAATGCATGTGTCTCATTTTTCATTGGATGAAGCACTAGCAATGATAAAACGTATTAATCCTGAGAAGGCTTATTTAATACATATGAGTCATCAAATGGGAAAACATGCGGATATTAATAAAGCCCTTCCTTCAAATGTAGAATGTGCGTTCGATGGTTTGGAACTGTTTTTTAACTGATTTTTTGCTTGTTTTTGAATAAATGTAAGATGTTGTATTAAATAGTTAAAAACTGATGTACAATTAACATACAAGCGTTTAAGATTTATCGTACTTTTGTAAGCATGCAACCCAAACTGATAATAGCTATTGATGGCTACTCTTCCTGCGGGAAAAGCACTGTTGCGAAAGCACTTGCTAAGAAATTGCATCTCCATTATATTGATTCTGGTGCTATGTACAGGGCTGTTACCTTGTATTTTTTAGAAAATAATATCCCTATTCCTGGTCCCGAAGAAGTTCATGATTTTGATTATGATTTTGAAAAAATATTGGATGATATTCATATCAGTTTTAAATTTAATATTGAGTCAGGTTTTAGCGAAGTTTATTTGAATGATCGAAATGTAGAAATGGAAATTCGTAGCATGCTGATTAGTGAAAATGTTAGCCATGTGAGTTCTATTAAAGGAGTTCGTCAAAGGTTAGTCGCATTGCAACAAATGGCAGCAGATAGTGGTAGTTTAGTGATGGATGGTCGTGATATTGGAACCACCGTTTTTCCAAATGCAGATTTGAAAATTTTTATGAAAGCAGATCCGATGGTTCGAGCTAATCGTCGTTTTAAAGAGATGCTAGATAAGGGGAACGAAGTAACTAGGGAAGATGTAATAAATAATATTGTAGGGCGTGATTATGAAGACACTCATCGTGAAGTTAGCCCATTAAGAAAAGCGGTTGATGCAGTTGTTTTAGATAATACACATTTAACTCAAGACGAGCAAGTTGAATTTGTTTTGAATGAGATTCATAAGATGAAAAATCAAGCTAAAAGTTCAATTTGAAAAACAATTGAAGTTGAAATGCGTTTAAGGATCAAATAGAAGATGAAAGTTACAATAGATGCGAATTCTGGTTTTTGTTTTGGGGTTGTTTATGCTATTCAAATGGCAGAAGATGAACTTGAAAATACTGGAACGTTATTTTGCCTTGGGGATATTGTTCATAATGGAATGGAGGTTGATCGTTTAAAAGCTAAAGGGCTAAAAATTATTAACCACGAAGAACTAGCTTTATTAAAGGATTGTAAAGTTTTAATTCGTGCACATGGTGAGCCACCATCAACCTATCAATTGGCGATGCAAAATAATATTGAGTTAATTGATGCATCGTGCCCAGTAGTTTTAAAGTTGCAACATCGTGTAAAAACTAGTTTTGAAAATACTGAAATTTCCGATGGTCAAATTGTAATTTACGGTCAGCCGGGACATGCCGAGGTAAATGGATTAGTTGGTCAAACAGAAGGCAAGGCGATCGTAGTGTTTTCTGAAGAAGATCTTGATAATATTGATTATTCAAAACCTGTACATTTCTTTTCTCAAACCACCAAAAGCACAAAAGGATTTGCTAAAATGGTGCAGATGATACAAGCACGAATCATTCAATATAAAGGGTCGTTGGAGGAAGGTGATTTTGTTACCAATGATACCCTTTGTCGTCAGGTTTCTAATCGTGAGCCGCATATGCGTCGTTTTTCAAAGGAGCATGATGTGGTAGTTTTTGTAAGTGGTAAAAAGAGTTCGAATGGATTGGCATTGTATAGTGTTTGTAAGGATACTAATCCAGAGAGTTATTTTATCTCTAATGCTGATGACTTAAATCCTGCTTGGTTTGAAGGTAAGGCTACGGTTGGAATTGCTGGTGCAACCTCTACACCTATGTGGCTGATGGAAGATGTTAAAGGCAAGATTGAGGCTTCATTAAATGTTGAAGTTTAAGCTTTTTGCTGATAAAATTCGCTGTTTTTTAAAGGTGAAATTTTAGATAAATGAGCATCTTCTTAATAATTTAATTGAGTAAACTTCCAATAAAATTACTTTTTTTCAGAGGGAAACCCATCGTTTTAGGGTAAGTAATTGGATAGCTATAATTTAGAGTTTGATTTGGATAAATAATACTTTGATATTCAGTATTAATTAATTAAATTTGCACTCCTTTTTCGGGTAAGCTTTGAAAAGGGACATAAAATTCGATGGCAAATACTTCCAATATCATGGAGAACAACTCCGCAGTGCAATTTGCAGTACCAGATCCAAACGATTTCGATTGGAACGACACAGGTAAAGCAGTTGATACTTACAAATCAGAAGATCGTTCAAAGCAAGAAGCTTTATATGATCAAACTCTGAATCAAGTGCTCGAGCGAGAAATCGTTATGGGCGCTATCATTGGCCTTACCAGTAAAGAGGCAGTAGTCAACATTGGCTACAAATCAGATGGACTTATTCCATTAACTGAATTTCGTCATATGCCAGATCTTAAAATCGGTGACAAAATTGAAGTTTATGTAGAGACAGCTGAAGACAAAAATGGTCAGCTAATCCTTTCGCACAAGAAAGCACGTGCCATGAAATCATGGGATCGTGTTAATGAAGCATTGGAGAAAGATGAAGTTATTACCGGTTTCGTGAAATGCCGCACAAAAGGTGGTTTGATCGTTGACGTATTTGGCATCGAAGCGTTCCTTCCAGGATCACAAATTGATGTTAAGCCTATCCGTGACTATGATGTTTACGTTGGCAAA